>DATDOJ010000090.1:0-4189 GCA_035293345.1 Bacteroidia bacterium | reverse complement strand
TTTCAGTGTTCAGAGAAAAAATAATGGAGGTGTTAAGAAACATAGAGCAATACAGGCATGAACTCGAAAATCTCATGACAGAAAAGTTTCAACTCTTTCCAACATATTTTCCTTAAACCTGATTTCGTTAAGTATAATATTTTTTAATCCATGAAGAAAAAATCCCGGCTTAGTGAATCGTGGAAGGACGTCTTCACGTTTTCGGCAAGTGAGAAGCGCGGGATTTATGTTCTTGTTATCATCATCATGCTTTTAACCGGAGCTATTTGGGTTTACCGTTACTATCCTCCCTCATTTCCAAAACAGGATTACAGCGCGTTTGAAAAGGAAGTGAATGAATTTTTTGCTGAACAGAAAAAGCAGGATTCACTCAATGCAATTTTACTTGCGGAGAAAAAGGACTTCAGCCAAAGGGCGGATTCACTGTGGCGAACAACGCACCATGCAAGAGATTCGTTATGGAAAAATTATCCGGAGAAAAATTTTCAGAAAGAAAAAACATCACTCACCTACTTTGATTTTGACCCAAACGATTTACCTGCCGAAAACTGGAAACAGCTTGGACTGAATGACGGACAAATCCGTGTCATCAATAACTATCAATCCAAAGGAGGAAAGTTTCGCAAGAAAGAAGACCTGAAAAAGATTCATGTCATTTCTGAAAACGATTATGCACGCCTTGAACCGTACATTAAAATCAAAGAACAACCCATTGACACTGAGAAGCATTTTGAAAAGAAAACTTTTACCCCAGAAAGAAAAAATGCTGCCGCAAAAATTGACGTTGGTATTGCGGACACAATAGAATTAAAAGCAATCAGAGGTGTTGGACCTTCAAGAGCGAGGGGAATATTTAAATACAGACAAATACTTGGCGGATATTATTCCATCAACCAATTGCGCGAGGTTTATGGAATTGATTCGGCTGCTTATGCAGAAATTGCGGAACAGGTTTTCATTAAAGACACGACCAACATCAGGAAAATAAACATCAATACAACAACTTCAGAACAATTAGGTGCGCATCCATACATCAGGAAAAAATTAGCTGAACTTATAGTCAGTTACCGGAGAGAGCACGGAAACTTCAGTTCCATAGCTGCCCTCAAACGTATGCCTTTGGTGAATGATGATTTATATTCTAAACTTGCACCGTACCTGAAAGCGGAATAAAAAGTTATACGTTATAAGTTATCCGAAGGAGTTGCAAGGGGCAGAAAGTCATATAACATATAACGTATAACATATAACTTGCAATTAATGCCAACAACAGAAATCATTTCATCAATCGAGGGGCGAATCAAATCCGCAATCCGTGATGTGCCGGATTTTCCCAAGCCGGGGATTTTATTCAGGGACATTACCCCTGTTCTGAGCGACCCTGCTCTTTGCCGAGAACTTGAAAAAGAATTTGCAAGGGCGGTGAGTAATTTCCAAGTTGATGCCGTTGCCGGAATCGAGAGCCGTGGATTTTTATTCGGGATGGGATTAGCGCAGCGGCTGAATGTTCCTTTTATTCCCGTGCGCAAAAAAGGAAAGCTGCCATACAAAACTGTTTCTTATGAGTATGATTTGGAATATGGCTCAGCAATTATTGAAATGCACACCGATGCAATCACCGTTGGAATGAACGTTCTGATTCATGACGACCTGCTCGCCACCGGAGGAACAGCAGCCGCAACAGCAGAACTCGTGCAAATGCAGAAGGCAAATGTTTCATGCTTTGCTTTCCTGATTGAGCTTTCTTTTTTAGACGGAAGAAAATCACTGGAAAAATACACGAGAGAAATAATTTCACTGGCGAATTATCAATAACTAAAAGGAAACACGAATTGAAAAAATAATTTCGTGAAATTATGGCAAACATTTTAATCTTACTTTAATTCCCAATGAATTTCAATCTCACCGAAAACCAAAAACTTATTGCTGACACCATAAAAAAATTTGGCGAAGCACACATACGTCCACATGTGATGGAATGGGATGAAGTGCAGCATTTCCCCATTGACCTCTTTAAGAAAATGGGAGAAGTCGGATTGATGGGAATTCTCGTGCCGCAGGAATATGGCGGAGCAGGATTAGGTTATCTTGAATATGTGACTGCAATTTCTGAAGTGTCGAAAATCTGTGGCAGTATCGGCTTGTCCATGGCTGCACATAACTCCCTTTGCACCGGACACATTCTTGAATTCGGCAATGCAGAACAGAAGAAAAAATATTTGCCCAAGCTCGCCACTGCAGAATGGCTGGGGGCATGGGGTCTCACTGAACCGGGTACCGGCTCCGATGCAGCCAACATGATGAGTACTGCAACACGCGATGGCGATGACTATATTATTAACGGAACCAAATGCTGGATAACACACGGCAAGTCGGGGCATGTGGTTGTCGTGATTGTCAGGACAGGAGAGAAGGGAAACACAAAAGGAATGACATCTTTCATTGTGGAAAAAGGTACTCCCGGATTTTCTGCCGGAAGAAAAGAGAATAAACTCGGTATGCGCGCTTCGGAAACAACTGAACTTATTTTTGATAATTGCCGCATTCACAAAGACCAAATGATGGGAGAGGAAGGTGAAGGATTTCAGCAGGCGATGAAAGTTCTGGATGGCGGGCGAATTTCCATTGCCTCGCTCGCGCTCGGAATTGCAAAAGGTGCCATGGATGCATCCGTGAAATATTCCAAAGAGAGAAAACAATTCGGCAAGGCGATTTCCGAATTCCAGGGAATATCTTTTAAGCTGGCGGACATGAAAGTGCAGATTGAAGCAGCCGAGCAGCTCACCATGCAAGCGGCTGACATGAAAAACCGCGGAGAAAAAGTTACACAGCACAGCGCCATGGCTAAGTATTATGCTTCGGAAGCAGCAGTCAGAATTTCAACAGATGCCGTCCAGATTTTTGGCGGCTACGGCTATACGAAAGATTTTCCTGTAGAAAAGTATTACCGCGATTCCAAACTCTGCACCATTGGGGAAGGCACTTCGGAAATACAGAAGATGGTTATTGCCAGGGAAGTATTGAGGAAGAGTTGATCCTTGCCGTTGACTTTTCAGCCCCCCGTTTAAAAGGCGGCTGTTTTTATTTCACAATCTTCAGTTCAGCAATAATGTTTTTTGCGCCTGCGTATTTGTCTATGATAAAGAGGACGTACCGGATGTCCACGTTGATGCAGCGCTTGAGCTGTGAATCATAGGCGATGTCACCGCTCATGGCTTCCCAGTTTCCGTCAAAGGCGATGCCGATGAGTTCGCCCTTGCCGTTGATGACGGGGCTTCCGGAGTTGCCGCCTGTGATGTCGTTGTTGGTGATGAAGCAAACGTTGAGCGTTCCGTTTTGCCCGTACTGCCCGTAGTCCTTCTTCTCGCAAAGCTCATGCAGTTGTTTCGGCACAACGAATTCTTCGTTGGTGGAGTCCTCTTTTTCAAGAATGCCTTTAGTGGTGGTGAAGTAATCGTAGTAGGCGGCATCGGCAGGAACGTAGTCGAGCACATTGCCATAGGAGAGGCGCATGGTGGAGTTTGCATCGGGATAAAAATTTTTACCGCTCTGCATTTTCATAAGCCCTTCAACATAGAGGCGCATCGCTTTAGCGCGCTTCTGTTCGGCTGCACTGACTTTGGGTGAATAGTTATCTATGTAATTGTTGTAGATGGATGACATGGCAATGAATGCAGGGTCTTTCGCCAGCGTTTTTGCTTTCGGTTCACTGAGGAATTTATCTACGCGCGCCTGGTCGCAGAAAATTGTTTTGTCATAAACCCATTCGGCATACTCGTTGAAATTACCTTTGAACTTTTTTTCTGCCGTTTGAAAAACATCAGCATGTTGCTCTTTGGGAACGTTGTCATAAAACATTTTGAGCAGAGCGGAAAAAAGTTTTTTATCGGTGGGCAGATTGTAGTCCTTGAAAAATTCGGCAACGGTTTCTTTCAATGATGTTGTTCCTTTTGAAATTTCTTCGGGCTTGCTTTCTTTGTTTTTCAAAAGTTCGTCAAGCGCTTTGAATCGGAAGGCGAGGAACAACACTTCAGGTCCCTGGAACATTCCTTCGTTGAGATAAGTGCGGTGCAATGTGAAGAGGCGCGCATCAGTGTAGGACTGCTCAATGTCAGACAGAATTTTTCCATAGCGCTCTTTCCTTTTTTCGTCAGCGTTCCCCCATGCAACGAATGCGGCTTCTTCTTCT
>DATDOJ010000089.1:0-4994 GCA_035293345.1 Bacteroidia bacterium | reverse complement strand
TGTTAAGACACTTGCCACATTCGGAATACTTGGTCTTGCATTTTTTATTTCTGGAATCAGCCTCGTTCGCACAACAAAAGACGAATCATGATGTGTGAATGTTGTAACTTATTTCAAGAGTTGTGTAACACGTATCGTGTTAAAGAGGGTCACCTTTGTTCCGTGAAAACGTCTTCACAAATAAAAACTAATAAAATGAAAAAACTAACTGTGTGTTTAATGGCAGCATTCCTGTCGTTAACATTTATTCCCGCGCAACTGAAAGCAGGAACGGAAACCGTTCCGGTTTCAATGCCTGCATCTAACCCGGTTGAATCGGCAAAAGCCAATGCCTTAATCCTAAGGTTAAATGAAATCAACACGATGGATAAGTCGAAGCTCACTTCGTCCGAAAAGAAAGAACTTCGCAAAGAAGTTCGCTCAACCAAAAAGCAGCTCAGAGACCTTAGCGGTGGAGTGTATCTTTCTGTCGGAGCAGTGATAATTATCATACTGCTGTTGATTCTTTTGCTCTGAGAATTCAATCAACTGATAATTGTCAGTTGACAGCTTGCTAAACTTTTATAAAAACTTTTAATCAATCTAACTTTTAAAAACAACAATTATGGGAAACTTACTTTACCTCGTTGCAGTCGTACTGATTATTTTATGGCTCATCGGATTTGTCGGCTATAGTGCAGGAGGCGGTCTCATCCACCTTCTTCTTGTCATTGCAATTATTGCAATCATACTTAGAGTTATCCAGGGAAGAAAACCGATTGAATAAATCAATAAGTTGGCAATTAGCAGTTGGCAGTTTAGAAATTGCTAACTGCCAATTTCAAATTATATGAAAACTGTATCTGCATTAGTTGTTTTGCTTTTGACATCAGCATTTCTGTATGCGCAACAAATAGCTCCGCAGGATATAACAAAAGTTGCCCCATCGGATACGATAGTGCCTGCCAAAGGCAAACCGGAAGAGCAGCTCAAGGAAATTAAGGAAGAAAAAGTAAAACAGCTTTCTGATTCAACAGGCAACGAGCCGAAGAAAAGCGCGCTGGTTGATACCACTGTGCAAAACAAATACGGTGATTTGCTTGATGATGATACCACGTACAATAAAAAATATCCTTTGTGGATACCCCTTCTTGAAACAGCATGCGCTAATGTTTTTATTTGGTCTCTGGGCAGGTATTATCTCAATGCGGATTATGCAAGAGTAGGTACTGAATCGTGGAGATATAATATTGAAAACGGTTGGGAATGGGATGTGGACAGATTCGGAATGAATTTTATCGGGCATCCATATTCGGGAACTCTTTCTTTTAATGCGGGCAGGGCGAACGGGTATAATTTTATTCAATCGGCAACCTTCGCTGTCGGTGGCAGTTTGATGTGGGAATATTTTTGTGAAAACACACAGCCATCCTACAATGATATTATCAACACGCCAATCAACGGAGCATTTCTCGGAGAAATTCTTTACCGCTTAAGTTCAAATATTCTTGACGACCGCACAAGAGGAATACAAAGAGTTTCGCGCGAACTGCTTGCCGGCTTGATTAACCCCATGAGAGGGCTGAACAGAATTTTGCAGGGAAAAACTTTCCGCAGAACCAACAAAGAAGTATATGAAAAAGAACCGCTTAATGTTTCGCTGTACGCAGGGGTTCATAAGATAAATGACGAAAGAAAACCTGTCATTGGAGAAGGCACAAACAGCGTGATGCTGAACATTCAGTTCGACTATGGAAATCCGTTTGAGAAACGCGCGCGGAAACCATTTGATTTTTTCAAGCTGCGCACGGAATTCGATTTCGGAGTGGGACGAAAAATCCTGAGCAACGTAACCGGCTACGGAATTTTACTTGGCAAAAATGTGGCTTACGGAAAACATTCCCTTCTCTTCGGGTTATTTCAATATTCTGATTACTGGGATAATAAATCTTTTGAGTTAGGCGCCATTGCTTTCGGTGGCGGAGTGTTTTCTAAAATACCCATCAGCAAAACCTCGGAGCTTTACACCAACATCCACCTCGGGGTGATTCCTTTTGCCGGCAACAGCACACGGTTTGGTCCGGACACTTCGCAAGTGAGAGATTATAATTTTGGCGATGGACTCGAAGCAAAATTTGAAACCACTCTTAACCTTGGCAAGTATGCAACTGCCTCGATGGTATTTTATTATTACATGATTCGAACCTATGTTGGTCCGCCCGGAGACAATTTCATCGGCATTATGAAGCCGAGAATTACGGTGCGGCTTTACAAAGGCATAAGTGTCGGGTTCGAACATTTTGTTTACTACAATGACCGGTATCTCCAGGATTATCCCGCCATTCATTTGGTGAGAACAGAGCAGAAAATTTTTCTTCTGCTTTATATTGAAGACAAGCAGCGGAGAGGGCATTATAATTAATCGGTCCGGAGTACCGTGTTCGGAGTAAAATCCACGTCTGCTAAGCGGGACGGGTATGAACGGGGAGTTGAAACTTGTTAAATATTAATAATTATGCCTGAAAGCTTAAGAAATTTGCCGCAAGGCGGAAAAGATTTGCCGATGGGCGGAATAAATTTGCCTCATGGCGGAATAAAATTGCCGCATGGCGGAATAAAATTGCCGCATGGCGGAATAAATTTGCCGCATGGCGGAATAAATTTGCCACATGGCGGAAGAAAATTGCCGCATGGCGGAAGAAAATTGCCGCATGGCGGAATAAAATTGCCTCAAGGCGAAATAAAATCGCCTCAAGGCGGAAAGAAATCGCCAGACCTGTTTCTCTGTTTTTTCAATAAAAATAAACTATTTAGCTTTTAAATCAAAACGCGGCTATGTTTTATAGGTTACTGGTTTCGCTCCTTTTCATCATTGCCTTTCAAACTACTGTGTTCGCGCAGGAACCGGAAAAGAAGAAGGATGTAGCTCCCCCTGACACAACAAAGGAAAAATTATTTGAAAAGAAGCCGGATGTGACTGCCCCGGTAACAGCTAAAGAAAAAAAATTGGAGAAGAAGCTGTCAAAAAAGTTATATGGTTTCACTCAATTTACACACGAAACCATCCTGTTTGTTAAGCAACCAACCAAATGGGTTGGCAGGGATTGGTTGAAACTCGGCATTGTGGTAGCAGCAACATTTGCAGTAATGCCATTCGATGAACAAATAACCAATTCAACGCAAGGCGAGCAACGGTATTACTACAACGCTTTTATCGAGGGAGGAAGAATATACGGAGAATGGTATTCCATTGGCGCAGTGGCAGGAACGTTTGGCATATACGGATTGCTCGCCCGTGATACTTCATCAAAAAAAATCGCCATTGAATTGCTGCAGGCGGGACTTTATTCATCGCTTTTTACCGTAGCGCTGAAAATGATTGTTGGCAGAGCAAGACCTGTTTACACCGATAACTCAGACACTTATAAACCATTCACCGTTCTTGATAATAATTTTAATTCCATGCCCAGCGGACACACGACAAGTGCCTTTGCCCTGTCAACGGTAATGTCGCGGCATGCTCATTCAACCGTCCTGAAAATTTTGGCTTATGTGCCGGCAGGATTCACCATGTTCTCTCGCATCTATCAGCATAAGCATTGGCTGTCGGACGAACTTCCTGCGGCTGCCATCGGATATTTTGTCGGCAACTGGGTAGTGGATATGCATGAAGGAAAAAGACACCGCATTAAAGTTACTTCCATGTATCCCTTCGGTATTTCTTATGCACTTAACTAAAATAATCTTGAATCTAATACCTCACATCTAAAATAAAAGCTATGAAAACAAGAAACATAGGAATCGTACTCGTTGTAATCGGAGTCCTCATGATGATTTATACAGGATTCAATTTTATAACCACAGAAAATGTGGTTGACATAGGCGCTCTGCAAATAAACAAGGAAGAGAATCATCCTGTTCAGTGGTCACCCATCATTGGCGCTCTGCTGCTTGTGGGAGGCATTGTGATAATTGCAACCAATAAAAACAAGAAACAAACTGTGTGAATGATGTAACCCTGCACGTACGGGGTTAGGTAGCATTTAGCAAGGCAACGCTACATACATATTAAAATACTTTTTGCTTATTGATAAAATTATAGATATGCAATTTGATGATAATGAACAATATCACGTATGAGAGTTGTCGGAAAAAATGTTCCACTCATCTTTCACCTAAAAATTAATTTAGCCTGCAAGCATTTGAAGACAATTTAAAAAACGCATTGTCGAATCGATTGGACGTGATTGTTATGCCAAACATGGCTTTTGGCATTTGCCGGTGTGGTGGTGTTGCCTGGCTCAACGGTTTCCATTGAGCACACGCTTGCAAGGACTGCAAGCAAGAACAGGATGGTGAGACGGTTTTTCATTTTTACTTACGATAAAATATCTATAACATCAAAGGCACTCACAATTTATTTTGTGATTTCTATCGCTTGTTAGGTGCTGCGATTAAATTGTGAGGAGTATCCGCTTTGCTGAAAATATTTTCTGTCAGGAAACTTCATATTGCATTACAATTATTTATCAAACAAATATCAATGCTTAATTATTTATTCAACAAAGATTCTAATTCTTTGACCAAAGCAATTTCCTTATCTTTCAACATGGAGCTTTCCTCATACCGCTGTTTTCTCACGGAGGAAATTTTAGCATTAACAACTTCCTCAAGAGCCAAACCGAGTTCCTTGATTTTGCCTTTGTGTCTCTTTGCTGCTTCAATCAATCTTTGTGATAGCGCTTCTTTCATTTGATTCATGTTTGTATGGATTAGTGTCAATTCTGTCTGAAATGTTTTCGGTTACAACAAGGACTGTTAAGTTTGTCATCCGTCTTCCAAAGTTTTCTTTCCAGCGGTTCTTCGGGAGTTTCTTTTTTTGTTTTTGCCATGGATTATACCAATGCTGATTGAAAATAAGTAAGATTGACAATTGACAGTTAATAAAATTTGTGACGTATTAATAAGAATAGGAAAGATAAAACGTAAGAACGGGGTAACAGATGGAATCCTTT
>DATDOJ010000088.1:0-7350 GCA_035293345.1 Bacteroidia bacterium | reverse complement strand
ATTAATTTATCCAGCGATTTAATAGCGCGGATGTAAGCCACACCGCCACCGGCAACAATTCCTTCTTCAACGGCTGCGCGTGTTGCATGCAATGCATCGTCCACGCGGTCTTTCTTTTCTTTCATTTCAATTTCTGTGGCTGCGCCAATATAGAGCACTGCAACTCCACCGGCTAACTTAGCAAGGCGTTCCTGCAATTTCTCTTTGTCATAATCAGAAGTGGTGCTTTCAATCTGCGCCTTAATCTGGTTTACGCGAGCTGTGATGTCCTCTTTCTTTCCTCCACCGCCAACAATGGTGGTGTTGTCTTTGTCAATGGTGATTTTCTCCGCCTTGCCCATGTATGACAAATCAGCATTCTCTAATTTGAAACCTCTTTCTTCCGAAATCAAAGTTCCGCCTGTGAGAATGGCAATGTCTTCGAGCATTGCTTTTCTGCGGTCGCCAAAGCCGGGTGCCTTCACGGCAGCCACTTTCAGCGAGCCGCGAATCTTGTTCACCACAAGCGTAGCCAATGCTTCACCATCCACTTCTTCAGCAATGATGAGTGTGGAGGCGCCTGTCTGAACTGTCTTCTCCAGAATAGGAAGAAGTTCTTTCATGTTCGAAATCTTTTTGTCGTAAATAAGAATGAGCGGGTTTTCCATCACCACTTCCATCTTGTCGGCATTGGTAACGAAGTAAGGAGAAATATAACCACGGTCGAACTGCATACCTTCAACAACTTCCATAGTTGTTTCAGTTCCTTTTGCTTCTTCCACTGTAATCACTCCTTCTTTCTTCACCTTGCCCATTGCTTCAGCAATCAGCTTACCTATTTCAAGGTCGTTGTTAGCCGAAACCGAAGCAACCTGTTCAATCTTCTTGTTGTCATCGCCAACATTCTTCGAAATCTTTTTGAGATATTCGACAACTTTAATGACTGCTTTGTCAATACCGCGTTTCAAATCCATCGGGTTAGCGCCTGCGGCAACGTTCTTCAGTCCGGCAGTGATGATTGCCTGAGCCAGAACGGTAGCCGTGGTTGTGCCGTCACCGGCAACATCAGAGGTCTTGGAAGCAACTTCCTTCACCATCTGTGCGCCCATGTTTTCGATGGGGTGTTTAAGTTCAATTTCTTTTGCAACAGTTACACCGTCTTTCGTGATGGAAGGTGCACCGAATTTTTTGTCAAGGATTACGTTTCGTCCTTTCGGTCCGAGCGTAACCTTAACAGCATTTGCCAATGCGTCCACGCCCCGTTTAAGGTGGTCGCGCGCATCGAGGTTAAAGGTTATGTCTTTTGCCATGTTTTGTTTGGGTTTAATTGTTAGTGTTTAATTTGTTTATTAATATAAATTATTCCATCGAAATACGAATCTGTTACTAATTTATGAATTACGAATGTGAGGGCAACCTTTTTCGTAATTCGTATTTTCGAATTGATTAGTATTTCGAAGGAGTTTAAAAATTACCGAAGATGTCATCCTGTCTCATGATGAGATACTCTTTACCATCAATGATGATTTCGGTTCCGGCATACTTACCGTAGAGGACGTTGTCGCCAACTTTCGCTCTCATCGGAATTCTGTTGCCTGACAGTTCAGAAAACTTACCAAGTCCGACTGCAATGACAGTTCCCTTTTGTGGTTTTTCTTTAGCCGTATCCGGAATAATAATTCCGGTGGCTGTTTTTTCTTCAGCGGCAGCGGCTTCTATCAGCACTCTGTCGCCATCCGGGATAAAATTTACTTTGCTCATGTTTGTTTTGGTTTTGGTTTGTGATTAATGATTAGTGATTAAAAATTATTTCATCGAAATACGAATCTGTTACTAATTTACGAATCACAAATGTGAATTCAACTTTTTTCGTAATTCGTATTTTCGTACTGATTTGTATTTCGAAGGGGTTTGCGATAATGATGCCATCGGCTAAAGTATAAATTTTCTCTGACAGTTCTTCTGTTTTGAAATGATCTTAGAAAAAAATGTCACTTCTGAGGTGACATCTTTTCACTTTTTTATTGCTCCTGGTAATTATGGAGTTTGAACCGGCTGCGGCTGTCCTCCCCCTGCTGGTGGTTGTGCTGCCGGAGCTGGCGGCTGAACCGGGTTGCTGGTTGCTTCTGCTGCCTTCTCCTCCAACTGCGATTGTGGAACCCTTGCGGTACCTGTAGGAAGTATAATTGTAGCTACAAGGCAGAAGACAATCAGAGAAATAAGTACACCCCACGTAAATTTTTCAAGGAAATCAGTCGTCTTCCGCACACCCATCACCTGGTTCGAAGATGAGAACCCAACAGCAAGCCCACCGCCTTTAGGGTTCTGAATCAATACGGCAAGTACCAGCAAAACGCAGGCAAGGATGATTAAAATGGTTAAAACGAGATACATGTATTATAAATTTTTAGTTCATTTAACAATCAGTTATACGTTATTTGTTATAAGTTAAACAGATGCATACATTCAAATGTCGTATAACGTATAACTTTTTACTATTTCCCTTCTTTCAGTTGTTGAGTCAGTTTTTCAATGAGGGCTGCAAAGAAAGTACTTTTTTCAGGATTAGCCAACATAAGTTTCTTATACATTTCTATAGCTCTTTTCAGGTTTCCCTGGTTGGCAAAAATCCCCGCCAGGGTTTCGGAAACAAGGTCGTCATGCTCTTCTAAACTTTGTTTTGCCATTTTAACAGGGGAGTAAAACTCTGCCTTGGAAGGCACAATCCTCGGTTCGGTTTCAATAAAGCGGTTAATGATTTCATCGGTTGACGAAGTTGTCAGGGGTTTCTCTTCTTCTTTATGTTCAGCGGTTGGTTCTTTCTTAATTGTCTTGAGCCACTCTGTGAAAGAATGTTTGTCTGATTTAAGGACTTCTTCTTTTTTCTCCCTGACAATTTCTTTTTGCTTCGGCTCTTCCGTTTGCAGAACAATTTTCGGCTCAGGAACTTTTTCTGCTTCTTTAACTGGAACTACCTCCGGTTCATTCGGAGCGGACTCCACTCTCCCTTGAAGAGGCGCAGGGGGTGAGGCGGCAATTTCCTCCAACCGCTTTTGAATGATGTCTAATAGACTAATGCTTTCCTCCGTAACTTTCTTTTCAGGGATTATCACTTCAGGAATATGCACAGAACTTTCTTCCGTGCGCTCCCCTCTCCTTAAGGAGAGGGGTTGGCGGTGAGGAATTTGCTCTGCCGCAACCTCAACTTCTTTTTGAAGCGAATGAACCAAATGATAAAGCACTTTTCTGTCAGCCGCATAAGCCGCAGCAACCTTCAATTGCTCAGGATAATGAACACTGCCTTCGCTGTGAAGATGTTTTACAAAAAGCATCTGCCCCGTTTGGCAATAAGGAAAATCTTCCGTGAATTTTTTCAGCGCAATATTCTCCGCCTCCGAAACAGAATCGGGATGGGCGAGCATCTGGAGAAAAAGATTGCGGTTCACTGAAAAAAAATTAGAGTTTGAAGTTTAGAGTTTAGAGCTGCCGCAGATTCGTAATTCGTAAATTCGTATGTATTCGTTATTCGAAGATTACCAGTTAATAAACACCTTATTAAAAATATCATCCACAATCTGGTCGGTGATGGTGGTAGTAAGCTGTTGCTCCACGCTGGCAAGATTCTCCTGGCTGCTGTAATCCGCATAGCGGCTGAAAGACGTTTCAAAATTCTGCTTTTCGTTTTTCAGGTTTGTGAATTTAACCCGGATGGAAATCGTCAGGCGGTTCAACGCTGCCGTTTCATTACTTTGTATGGCGATGGGAGCAGTAGAGTATCCTGTAATGTCGCCCTCGAAAATCAAATCAGCTTGTTTGTCGGTGTGCGACAACGATGCTTGGGAAATAATTTTGTCTTTAAGTTTTTCTGTAAACGCCTGGCTCAAAGACGGATTCACAATAGGTGCATTATTCTGAAAATATTTTACAGAGAATGTCTTGATGTCAGGCGAAACGCTTGCGCCCGTGAAACTGTAATTGACCTTACAGCCGGAAGCAAAAAGGCAAAAGGCAAAAGGCAAAAGGCAAAAGGCAAATTTTTTCATCCTCGGATATTATACTCGTTCATCTTCCTGTAAAGCGTGCGCTCCGAAATTCCCAGTTCGCGCGCAGCATATTTTCTTTTGCCTTTATATTTCAGCAATGCTTTCTGAATAAATTCTTTTTCTTTTTCCACCAGCGACAATGATTCTTCAACCACTTCATGCGGTTGAATGGGGGAGACGTTTGTCTGAGGCCGCTCAATTTTCATTGAAGGTTGTTCATCCTGCTGCGATTGAACATCATTGTAGAATTTATTCAGAATTTGTTTTTGTTCTTCTCCAGCTAACTGTTCTCCGCCATTTTGATTCATCACACCAAAAACAATTTTCTTCAAATCGTTCAAATCCTTTTTCATGTCGAACAGAACTTTGTAAAGCAGTTCGCGCTCTGAATATTCTCCGCCTCTGTTTCCATCTTTTGCAAGCACAAGTTGTGTGTTAACGCCTTCGGGCTGCAAATATTTCAGGAGCACTTCACCCGAAATTTCCCTGGTCTTTTCAAGCAGAGAAATCTGTTCGGTAATATTTTTCAGATGACGGATGTTTCCAGACCAATGATTATCACAAAGAATTTTCATCGCTTCCGGATAAAGAGTTATGGGAGGCGTTCTGTATTTCTCTGCAAAGTCGGAAGTGAACTTGCGGAACAAAATGGGGATGTCTTCCTTGCGGTTGCGAAGCGGAGGAATAAAAATCGGTACGGTGCTGAGGCGGTAATACAAATCCTCACGGAATTTTCCGCGCTCAATGCAATCGGGAATACTCACATTTGATGCAGCAACAATGCGAACGTTTGTCTTGATAACTTTTGACGAACCGACTTTGATAAACTCTCCCGTTTCCAAAACACGGAGCAATCTCACTTGTGTTGAAAGCGGAAGTTCCGCAACTTCGTCCAGAAAAATTGTTCCGCCATTGGCAACTTCAAAATATCCTTTGCGCGATTCATGCGCACCGGTGAATGAACCTTTTTCATGACCGAAAAGTTCAGAGTCAATCGTGCCTTCGGGAATGGCACCGCAGTTCACGGCAATATAGGGTCCGTGTTTGCGGGCGCTTAACTGATGAATGATTTGCGGAAATACTTCCTTGCCCACACCACTCTCGCCCGTAATCAAAACGGTGATGTCAGTAGGCGCAACCTGCATGGCTGTGTTGATAGCATGGTCAAGCAACGGTGATGTGCCGATGATTCCGTAGCGGTTTTTTATGTCTTGAACTTTCATGAGTACTAATGAGCGAATTCTTCTTGCACAACTTTTCCGATTAATGTCGAGATGGTACAATCCGTTGCGAGTACATCAACGTATTGCCCTTTCACAAAATTTTCTTTTGGAAAAACCACAACTGTGTTTTGTGTATTTCTACCTGAAAACATTTCATCCGATTTCTTTGAAGTGCCTTCAATCAAAACGCGATGCACTTTGCCCACTCCTTCTTTTACTCTTATCGCAGAATGCTTTTGCTGAAGCGCAATCACTTCCTGCACTCTTCGTAATTTAATTTCCTGCGGCACATCATCGGGATATTTTCTTTGTGCAAGTGTTCCCGGTCGTTCGGAATACTGAAACATATAAGCAAAATCATATTTCACTTCTTCCATCATGGAAACCGTGTCGGCAAATTGTTCTTCGGTTTCTCCGCAGAAGCTGGTGATGATGTCTGTGGAAATACCGCAGCCGGGAATTATTCTGCGGATGGCTTCAATCCTGTTGAGATACCATTCGCGTGTGTAGCCGCGGTTCATGCGCTCAAGTATTTCATTGTTCCCGCTTTGAACAGGCAGGTGAACGTAATCACAGATGTTTTCGTGTTTAGCAATCGCGTAAAGCACATCATCCGTCATGTCGCCAGGGTTGGAAGTGGAAAAGCGAACACGGAGTTCGGGAGAAACAAGTGCAACGCGTTCAAGAAGATTTGCGAAAGTTACAGTAGTGCCGTGTTCCCCCTCTCCCCTTGGAGAGGGGGTTAGGGGGTGAGGCGTGAACTTATAGCTATCCACATTCTGCCCAAGCAATGTCACTTCCTTGTATCCCTGTTCAAACAAAACCTTTGCTTCGTTGACAATACTTTCCGGGTCGCGGCTGCGTTCGCGTCCGCGCGTGAACGGCACCACACAGAACGAACACATGTTGTCGCATCCGCGCATGATGCTGATGAAAGCGGTGACTCCGTTGCTGTCCAAACGGACGGGGCTTATGTCTGCGTACGTTTCTTCGCGCGATAATAAAACGTTCACGGCTTTTTGTCCGCCTTCAACGGTTTCAATCAGCGAGGGTAAATCCCTGTATGCATCGGGACCGACAACGATGTCAACAAGCTTTTCTTCTTCGAGGAGTTTTTCTTTGAGGCGTTCTGCCATGCAGCCCATCACGCCAATCATGAGCGATGGATTTTTTCTTTTGAGCGAGCTGAAATCGCGCAGCCGCCCGCGCACGCGCTGCTCGGCATTCTCGCGGATGGCGCAGGTGTTGATGAGAATCAGGTCGGCTTCTTCGTAATCGGCTGTGGTGGAATATCCTTTGCCCGAAAGTATGGACGCAACAATTTCGCTGTCGGAAAAGTTCATGGCGCAGCCGTAGCTTTCGAGGAAGAGTTTCCTGTTGCCTGACGTTTTGGCAATGACGAGGGCTTCGCCCTGGCGGGTTTCGTCTATCGTTTTATTATTGGTATCGAACATATTTAGGGGCAACAAAGTTAGTAAACGGACAGAATTGCCGATGCAAAATAATAGAACACGGATGACACGGATTGGGCGGATTGAAGCGGATAAAAAAATTTAGCCACAGATTTCACAGATTGACACAGATTAATTTGTGGTTATTGATGGCGGGATAGTGAATGGGAATGCATAGTTATGAATTGTGACCGATGAGTTACCGGTTGAGGGCGCTGAGATGGGAAATAGGGGCGTTTAGAAATGATTTATGGTTAGACAGAAATGTATTTTGGTTAAACAGAAATGAATTTTGATAAGACAGAAAGCAATAAAGATAAAATAGATACGAATCATGATAAGACAAAAACGAATAATGATAAGACAGAAATGAATCAGGATAAAACAGAAACCAATAATGATAAGGCAGAAACTAAATATGATAAAACAGAAATAAAATATGATAAGGCAGAATCGAACACAGAGGCATTGAATGTGTGTTTTTGATAAAATAAATATGTATTTTTTTCTTTGATTATACCCATTACAAATAGATTTCCGAAAAATTCGGTTTGATTATTTGGAAGTTTTCCGTCATCAGGTTTTTTAATTCATCTTTATGATGCTTTAGATTTCTAAAGAAAATATTCGTTGCATCACGCATTTGGTTTAGGT
>DATDOJ010000087.1:0-7134 GCA_035293345.1 Bacteroidia bacterium | reverse complement strand
AAAAGTGGAGTATAAAGACAACATCGCCATTCTCCGCCTTGCCGATGCACTGAAGTTCCAGGGCAAATATGATGAGGCAATGGCAAAGTATAATGAGTATAACAAAGCGGAGCCATCAGACGACAAAGGCACACAGGGCGCAGCCACTTGTGAGCAGGCGCAGAAATGGAAAGACAAACCCACACGCCACCGCATTGATAATGTTTCTCCGCTCAACACCCGCTATGCCGACTTCGGTGAAGTGTATGCCACCCGCGACAGGCGCACGCTGATTTTCTGTTCTTCGCGTCAGGAAGCAACAGGAAAAAACCCTGACGGAGGCACAGGAGAAAAATTCCAGGATTTATTCGAAGCGCATATAGACAAGAAAGGAAAATGGAGCACACCGACTCCTTTACCGCTTCCCATTAACGGGGAAGCCAACGAGGGCGCTGCCACACTCGACCGGAAGGCAAATGAAATGTATTTCACCCGCTGTTCGTTCGACAAAAACCACCAGAACCTCTGCGGCATTTTTTACACCAAG
Source organism: Bacteroidia bacterium (assembly GCA_035293345.1). GTDB lineage: Bacteria > Bacteroidota > Bacteroidia > AKYH767-A > 2013-40CM-41-45 > 2013-40CM-41-45. The sequence continues at coordinate 6,608 of DATDOJ010000087.1, read as the reverse complement.
CGCAAAGGACAGACATGGGAAGAACCAATTGAAATTAAATTCGGTCCCGATTCATTTACCTACGGACATCCATCTCTTTCTCCTGACGGACAAACGCTATACTTTTCCTCCGACATGCCGGGAACCATTGGCGGAAAAGATATCTGGGTGGTTAAGTATGACAAGAAAAGACGCGACTGGGCTCCTGCCGAAAATCTCGGTCCTGTCATTAACACCGAAATGGATGACATGTTTCCGTACACAGCCGAAGACGGTGCTCTTTATTTTTCTTCGAAAGGTCACGTCAGCATGGGCGGCATGGATATTTTCAAAACAAAATCTGACGGCAACAAATGGGAAGAGCCGGTGAACATGCGCTACCCGCTTAATACTTCTGCTGATGACTTTGCATTCATCATCAACGAAACAAACGATAAAGGTTATCTCACGTCTAACCGCGAAGGCGGAAAAGGCGGTGATGATATTTACATGTGGACGCTTCCGCCTTTGGTATTCACTGTTTCAGGAAAAGTTTATGACGAGGATACAAAAGCATTGCTTGAAGATGCTGACATTGTCCTTACAGGAGTTTCTGACGGCACTACTGTTCCGTTCAAGACCGATAAGTCGGGAACTTATCAGTTCGATTTGAAACCCGAAACCGATTACAGGGTCTCCGCAGCAAAGAAGGACTACCTGAATAAGTATGTTGAATTGTCAACAAAAGGACTGGAACAATCCAAGGACTTCATCGGTGATTTTGATTTCGCTCTTAAGTCAACCAAAAAGCCGATTGTGCTTCCAAATATTTTATATGACCTCGACAAATATGATTTGCGTGCCGAGTCAAAAGTTTCGCTCGACAGTTTGGTTGCAACGCTGAATGAAAATTCGACAATCGTAATCGAGCTTGGCTCACACACCGACACCCGCGCTGACGACCAGTACAACGTTGTGCTGTCGAACAATCGTGCGAAATCAGTAGTTGATTATCTGGTTTCAAAAGGCATTGAAATAGAACGCCTCGAATACAAAGGATATGGTGAAACCGTTCCCCGTGTGTTGGATAAGGATATGGGGAATCTGAATAAAGGTGATGTGATTACGGACGCATTCATTGCAAAACTGAAAGGGAAGGACTTGCAGGAAGAAGCGCACCAACTCAACCGCAGAACAGAATTCAAAGTATTGCGAAGCGACTACGTGAAACCCGGAAGTGAAAACGCTCCTCCGAAAGAACCGGAGAGATTCGGAACAGAAGAAAACAACGAGATGAAAAAAGAAGATATGCCGGTGCAAATGGTGCCTCATGATGCGGGCGCAACAACAACGGAAACTCCTGCAACGGAAACACAACCTGCAGCGACAGAAACACCTGCATCCAGCGAACCGGGGAAAATTCACACAGCAGAAAAGGGAGAGTCTTATCAGAAGATTGCCAAGATGTACGCCATCACCCAGATTGAATTAAAAAAACTGAATGACCTGAAGAACGAAGCCATCTATGAAGGAATGGAACTGAAGGTTGAAAAGAACGGCAACTACACGGCTTATGATGAAAAGTTTTATGTGCTTACGAAAGACGATAAGTCATGGTCATCGGTTGCGAAGAAACTTGGCATGAAGTCGGGTGACTTGAAAAAGATGAATCCTAAGATTGATGACAGTACCTTCCGTACCGGAATGAAAATCAGGAAAGAGAATTAGATGCTGAATAAGAATTACAAGCGTTCCGACTGTAAAACTTTCGGGACGCTTTTTTATTTTCTGAAAGAAATGTTTCCCGCAGATGTCGCAGAATACCGCAGAAGCGAATCAGCGTTCATCAGCGAAATCTGCGGGAGATTTTATTTTAAATAATGAACGATAATTCAAAATACAGCCAGCGCGGAGTTTCTTCCCAAAAGGAGGATGTGCATGGCGCAATAAAAAATTCTGATAAAGGAATTTTCCCGAAAGCATTCTGTAAAATACTGCCTGACATTGCCGGTGGTGATGAAGCATATTGCAACATCATGCACAGTGACGGAGCAGGAACAAAGTCATCGCTTGCCTATGCGTATTGGAAAGAAACAGGCGACCTTTCTGTCTGGAAAAACATTGCTGTTGATGCAGTGGTGATGAACACCGATGATTTGTTGTGCGCGGGAGCAATTGATAATCTCGTTCTCTCTTCCACCATCGGCAGGAATAAAAATCTTGTTCCCGGTGAAGTGATTGCAGCCATCATTCAGGGCACGGAAGAATTTCTGGAAACGCTTCGTTCGTATGGTGTGAACATTCAACTTGCAGGCGGTGAGACAGCCGATGTCGGGGATTTGGTAAGAACCATCATTGTTGACTCAACCATTTTCTGCCGCATGAAGCGGAGCGATGTAATCACCAATGAAAAAATAAAAGCGGGAGATGTGATTGTTGGTTTATCGTCATCAGGAAAAACGAAATATGAAAAAGAATATAACAGTGGTATCGGAAGCAATGGTTTGACTTCTGCGCGGCATGACTTCTTCAATAAATCAGTTGCAGAAAAATATCCGGAAACATTTGACGCGAAGATTGACAGTTTCCTTGTCTATTCAGGAAAATACAACCTGAGAGATAAAATAAATGTCGGCTCTGAATCCATTGAAGCGGCTAAACTCGTTTTGTCCCCGACAAGAACTTATCTGCCTGTGGTGAAAAAGATTTTTTCTGAAATGAAAAACAATATCCACGGAATAATTCATTGCACAGGCGGAGGGCAAACAAAAGCCATGAAGTTCATTGAAAACATTCATATTGTAAAAGACAATTTGTTTCCTGTTCCTCTGCTGTTCAGTTTGATAAAAGAATCATCAGGAACATCGTGGAAGGAAATGTACAGCGTCTTTAACATGGGACACCGCATGGAGATTTATCTCAGTGAAAAAGATGCACAGTCAATCATTGACATCGCATCAGAATTTAATCTCGAAGCAAAAATCATCGGGCATTGCGAAGCAGCGGAGAAAACTTCTCTGGCAATTACATCGCCTGATGGAATAATTAATTATTAAAATAAATAGAACGCTGATTCATCATGATGATTAAGATAAAATATGATTTAAAAAAATCTTAACAAATCATAACCATCATAACAATCCGCGTTCCCTTTAACTCAATATGTTACTCGAAAAACTACAAGCCATAAAAATCCGCTGGCAGGAAGTGGAAAAAGAACTGAGCGCGCCTGAAACCGTGTCGGACAGGAAACGCTTTGCCCAGCTCAGCAAAGAATATAAAAACCTCTCGCGCATCACGGAAAAATATGAAGAGTATAAAAATATTCTGAGCAACTACGACAGCGCCAAAGAAATCCTTTCGAAAGAAAAAGACGAAGAGTTTCGCCAGATGGCAAAAGCGGAAACGGAAGAGCTGGAAAAGAAAAAAGAAGAACTCGAAGAAGAAATCCGCAACATGCTGATTCCGGCAGACCCGGAAGACGACAAAAACTGCGTGATGGAAATCCGCGCGGGGACAGGCGGTGATGAAGCGAGCATTTTTGCAGGCGACCTCTACCGCATGTACATGCGCTACTGCGAAGTCCGAAAATGGAAAACGGAATTGGTGGATTATTCCGATGGCACAGCAGGAGGATTTAAGGAAGTTGTTTTCAATATCACGGGCGATGGCGCTTACGGTCAGTTGAAATATGAATCGGGTGTGCATCGTGTGCAGCGCGTTCCGGACACGGAAACACAGGGACGGGTTCATACTTCCGCAGCATCTGTTGTTGTTCTTCCGGAAGCGGATGATGTTGATGTTGTTCTTAATCCTGCTGACATTGAATTGCAGACATCGCGCTCAGGCGGAGCAGGCGGACAAAACGTGAACAAGGTGGAAACGAAAGTAATGCTCACGCACAAACCGACAGGCATTGTGGTTGTTTGCCAGGTGGAACGTTCGCAGCTTGGCAACCGCGCACTGGCAATGAAAATGCTCAAGACAAAACTCTATGAGCTTGAACTGAAAAAACATCTGGACGGAATTGCGGGCAAAAGAAAAACGATGGTCTCCACCGGTGACCGCTCGGCAAAAATCCGCACTTATAATTATCCGCAGACGCGAGTGACCGACCACCGCATCGGGTTCACAACACATAATCTTGCCAACTTTATCAATGGTGACATCCAGGCTCTGATTAACGCCTTGCAGCTTGCGGAAAATGCGGAGCGGCTGAAAGAGGGGTTGGCGGTTTAACTTTTTTTAGTTCAAGGTTTAAAGTTCAAAGTTCAAAGGACTTTGTTCTGTCCTTGAGAGTTGACAAAAGCCGCCTGAGAGTTTGCAAAAGCTGCCTGAGAGTTTGTAAAAGCCACCTGAGAGTTGTCAAAAGTCGCTTGAGAGTTTGCAAAAGACGGTTGAGAGTTTGTAAAAGACGGTTGAGAGTTAGCAAAAGTCACCTGAGAGTTTGCAAAAATCGCCTGAGAGTTGTCAAAAGTCGGTTGAGAGTTGTCAAAAGACGGTTGAGAGTTTGCAAAAGACGGTTGAGAGTTATCAAAAGCCGCCTGAGAGTTTGTAAAAGACGGTTGAGAGTTGACAAAAGCTGCCCGAGAGTTTCAATCTATTAAGTGAGAATCTTTGAAATTTTAATAAATAAGCGTATTCTATGGCAGGCATGCTTAAAATTTGAAGAAAGCAGTTGCTTCCAATGGTTTTAATGCCTTAAAATAAAAACGAGAGGGCGCATCACGCGCTCACGGAGGTTTGCAGAGGCAAAAAAAAGGTATCAGACGTCTTTCATGCCCGACACCAGCGTTCAGGATTATCCCGAAAATCCTTTGCAGGCAATCCGTCCGTCAGCTGACGGATTGCCCGACCTGCATCGCATCACCGGCAGCTTGAACCCGGACGAAGTGAACAAGCGCCTGTCGTGAAAAAGGGGTAGGGACACAAAATTTTGTGTCCTGATAAAAAACAAATAGGTATTGACATTTATGTTCAGCACCTTTGATGCTCTTAAAATGTTTGCGAATATTTTTTTAAAACATTACCCCATGAAAACTTCCTTAAAGAAAATTCTATCCGCAGGGACACAAAATTTTGTGTCCCTACTGTTCATCATTTCCTTTTCTTCGAGCGCACAAACCAATGTGAGCGGAGGAATTTATTCTAATGCAACGTGGACGCTTGCCGGAAGCCCGTATATTGTTGTTGACACGATTGTTGTTTTTCCGGGAGTCACGCTCACGATTCAGCCGGGGGTGGTGGTGAAGTTTGATAATAGTAAGAGATTAGATATTAGAGGAACACTGATTGCTTCCGGAACAATTACCGACTCAATTACTTTCACAAGTAACTCTGCAACACCAACGCCAGGAATTTATAGCAGCGTTTATTTATATGGAAGCACCAGTATAACTTTTAATTACTGCAACTTTCTGTATGGAACGAATGGGCTGCTAGGCCAGCCGGGGAACGGCACATCATTGATTGTTAAGAATTCTACTTTTAAGTTTAATGTTTGTGGTTTTGCGTTTAATGGTGGGACCTCTGCAGTGATTACGGTTGACTCATGTTATTTTTCTAAAAACAAACGTTATGGTTTGAATTGCAACAGCAGCACAATCACCATTGTGACAATCAATCACAGTTATTTTCACGATAACGATTCTCTGGGCTTGCAGGTGGGAACCGGTGCTACTGCAATGAATCTATATATAGTTAAGAACTGTGTTATTGATTCAAACCGGACAGGTCTTTACTCAAGGGGATGGAAATTGGACAGCTGCACAATCAGTTCCAATCAGACAGGTATTTACAGCGGAGGATATAACAGAATCACCAATTGCGTTATTGATTCGAACAGCGCTTTTGGTATCAGCCATGTATCATGGCCTGACAGCATTATTAATAACATGATAAGATATAATGGAATAGGATTAGACGGATTGTATGCAGGATTGATTACAAGAAACACAATTGAACTTGATTCCATAGGAGCAAAAGCTAATTACATAATACCTTCTTACTTCTACTGTAATAAACTTTGTAACAGCACCGCTTATGACTTGTATTATACATCACCGGCAAATGTGAGTATCCCGAACAATTATTGGTGTACTGCAGATTCAGATACAATAGCTACACATATTTATGATGGTTACGATGATATAAGCTATGGGCTTGTGCATTTTTATCCGGTTGATACAAGTCAATGTTTCTTCACCGGTTGCAATCTCCAGGTAACTGCCAATGTCACCAATGCTACCTGCGATACGTGTCATAATGGTTCGGCAACAGCTGTAATGTATTATGGTTTCCCGCCATATATTTATACCTGGCTGACTTCCCCAATTCAGACAACACAAACAGCAACCGGACTTGCTTCAGGAACATATACTGTTTGTGTAACAGATGCCCAGGGATGCACCGCATGCAACTCAAATGTTTTTGTTGATTCAACCAACTGCACGGGATTTGCAATAACAGCTAACGCTGTGAATGCCTCCTGCACTTTGTGCAATGACGGTTCTGCGACAGCAAGTGTAACTGCAGGTACTCCGCCATATTCTTATACATGGTACACATCACCCATTCAAACAACCGACACTGCAACGGGTCTTCCGCAGGGAAATTATGCTGTGTGTGTTACGGACTTGTACGGCTGCACT
>DATDOJ010000086.1:0-2410 GCA_035293345.1 Bacteroidia bacterium | reverse complement strand
AAAGCAAAAGCTGTTGATAATGCGTTGATGGAAAAAATTGAGTTGCGCAGGCAGCAACTAAGTAAACTTCTGGAGCAGCTTGAAAATTTCAGTCCGACAGAAAGTGACTCAAAAGCAGAGGCAAAACAAATTTTGAAAGGGAAAAGTGGTAAAGCATCATTAAAGCAGGAAGAAGAAACATTACAAATCAAGATTGAAAAACTGACTAACGAAATCGCTCACGCAATCAAAAATGAGTTGCTGAAAAAAGTGAAAGATGTAAACGGCATAAACTTCCTTGCAGAGAAAATTGAAATCAGCAATGCTGACTCGGTTAAAAGAATTTCTTTCGACCTGAAAAACGAAGTGAAAAATCTTTTCTGCTTACTCACTGCCGAGATTGATGGCAAGCCGCATTTATCTCTTATCATCAGCGAAAATCTTGTCAAAGAAAAAAATCTTGACGCCTCTAAAATTATCAGCGAGCTGGCAAAAGAAATCCAGGGTGGCGGTGGCGGGCAGCCGTTCTATGCGACTGCCGGAGGGAAAAACGTTAGCGGGTTGACCAAAGTCATTGAAAAATCAAACGCATTATTCACTGATGTCTGAATTTATTTTTCATTATCCAAAATACAAATTCTTAGTGTGACTTTTTAATTATGCTTTGCAGACCTTCATTCACAATAAATTAATTCCGTGAACAGAAAAACCATTTACCTGCTTTCTGCTATCCTGTTCATTGGTTTTTTTTGCAGGAGTTTTCGCATAGACAAATTCGGTCTTTCATACGATGAGCAGGTGAGCATCCTTATTGCTGAAGGGAAATATCATGGCAGCACCGATTTGAATTCAGATTATTCGTTACACTTAAGTCAGGACAATTCATTCGGAAATGTAATTGCGGGAACTGTTTTCGACAACGGAAACAGTGTTGCCTATAATATCTTTCTTCACTATTGGCTCCTCATTTTCGGCAGCACAGCCGAAAGTGCGAGAGAGCTTTCAATTGTATTCGGGCTTTTGCTTATTCCACTCGGTTATGCATTTTCAAAAATTATTTTTGAAAATGAAAATGCCGGTTGTTTAACCGCTTTGCTTCTTGCATTACACCCGCTGCTCACAGAATTTGCTCATGTTGCCAGGGCATATACGATGGCAACTTTTTTCTCCACGCTGAGCAGTTATTTTTTTTATAGGATGATTTCAGGGACTGCAAAGAATAAAACATTTGCGTTTTATGTTGTTGCATCTGTCACAGCGCTTCTCAGTCATTATCTTACTTCATATATTTTTATTGCACATGGTCTGATTTTTCTGCTGTTCATGCGGCATAGAATTTTATGGATGAAATATCTCACTGCAAATTTTATTATTGGCTGCATGTTTCTTCTCTGGTTTTTTTCATTTGGCAAAGAGGGCGTTAAAGTCATGGATGCCCTTAACAGTGACTTCACAACAAGAGCCGCTGACTTCACAGCAGGCGACAATCCGTTTGTAATTCCGGCTACGGCAAAAAATATTTTCACCTGCTGGCTGCAAATCTGGCTGCAGATGTTTGGCGACCAGCTTCAGAATTTTGGTTTAAGAATCAGGGAAGTTGCCGTTTTGGTTCTCCTTCCATTTTCCATTCTGTATTTTTTTCTCCGTCAGATAAAAAATACCAGCTATGAGAAAAGTGCTGTGGTGTTTTTACTCGCCATGACTTTTGTTCAGACATTGTTCCTGACTGCGCTTGCCGTTCGGGCAGGGCACTGCATTTCGCTGAGACCGGTCTATGCTAATTTCGCGACACCTTATGCGATTATCCTTCTCGCTCATTCCATTTTTATTTCAGGGAAGGTTAAACAATTGCAGAAACCCGTTGCCGCAATCACAGCAGCAATAATTCTGATAATGGTGTTATCCTTAGTGCCGGGTTATCTTAATAAGGCGAAAAAATTTCCTGAAAAAACCGGTGCCTTTCCTGGCGACATGGAAAAACTTGATTGTTCCGGTTATTGTCCTGTTGAAGAATGTGTCTTCACATCCTGAGCGGTGATTTTTTTATCGCACAAAATCACAAGACGCTCCACGATGTTGCGAAGTTCCCGGATGTTTCCTGTCCAGTTTATTTTCTGAAGTTCTTTAAGCGCTTCAGCAGCAAATGTTTTCTGAGGCATGCCGTAGTCGTTACAGATTTCCTGAACGAAAAATTCCGCGAGCAAAGGGATGTCATCCTTGCGCTCGTTTAAAGAAGGGACATGAATTACAATCACACTGAGGCGGTGAAACAAATCCTCTCTGAAATTTCCTTTTCCGATTTCTTTTTTCAAATCCTTATTGGTGGCGGCAATGACGCGAACGTCCACCTTGATCGTCTTATTGCTCCCCACCGGCCGAATCTCGTTTTCCTGCAACACCCGCAGCAACTTGGACTGGAAAGCCGGGGTGG
>DATDOJ010000085.1:0-8750 GCA_035293345.1 Bacteroidia bacterium | reverse complement strand
AAAGTTTGTCATGAAAACTTTGAATGACTTCATGGGAATAAATTCCCTTCGCCACCCCGCTCTGGTTAGAGACAACAACGAGAAGAAATTTTTTTTGCTGCAACATTCTCAGCGCTTCAGCCACTCCATCGTTGATGATGAAATGCTCTGGCAGGTAATTGTAATCTCCGCGTTCACGGATGAGGACTCCGTCACGGTCGAGAAAAACGGCTTTGTTCATTCGAGGAAATAGGTAATGGAATTAATAAACGTGCTGAACAAATCCGGCTTCAGGAAAAGAGTAAACGCAAACCCGAACACTGCTCCGTAGAAATGCGCTTCGTGATTCACATAGCCGGCAGCGCGTTTGGCTTCATAGTAAGAATAGACAAGATACAAGGCTCCGAATAAAATTCCCGGAATGGGCAGCACACCGAAGATATACAGATTTCTCAGCGGCTCGAAAAGTATAAACGCGAACACCACTGCCGACACAGCTCCCGAAGCGCCAAGCGCGTTGTACTCTGGATTTTCGTAATTCTTTTTATACGATGAAACGCTTGCAATAATCATCCCTCCGAAATAAAGAAGCAGAAAATAATAATCGCCCATGTCATCGAAAACACTCGTGTAATACCTGAGCGTTATATCACCGAATGAATACAGCACAAGCATGTTGACGAACAAATGCACAAAGTCGGCATGAATGAAACCGCTGGTGACAAAGCGCCACCATTCGCGTTTCTCATGCATCACATAGGGATTAAAAATCATTCTTCCCAATACTTCCTTCGAACTGAAAGCAAGCAAAGAGAGGATGACTGTGACGAGGATTATTAAGTGAACCATGTTGAATTTATTCTTCAAACGTAGAATTATCAATTCAACTATTGCCTGCCTGTTATAATATTTATCAGCACTTCTTTCAACATCAATACAGATGTTATATCTTTAACCACCTTAAATCTGTAAATCATTCATGCCATGAAAAAAGATTTTCTCACCCCGCTATTCATTATTTTATGTTTTGCTTCAAATGCCCAAACAACATTTTACGAAGCAGGCGGTCCTGTTCCTGATTTAACAACCGTTCAATACCCGATTATTGTTTCCGGCTTGCCGGCAGCAATCAATAACACTTACGGTTTGGAAAATGTTTGTCTCGACATTTCGCACACCTATGACAGCGATTTGATAATTAAAATCAAAAGTCCCGATGGAAATGTTTTCATTCTTTCCAACCGCAGAGGCGGTGGCGGTGATGATTTCTCCGGCACATGCTTTCGCGGCAACGGAGCGCAGGGACCTATCAGTGCAGGCACTGCTCCTTTTTCTGGAGTGTATATGCCCGATGTAAATCTTGCTTCGGTCAACAATGGGCAGAATCCTAACGGAACCTGGTGGCTCATTGTGGTTGATACTGCGGGAACTGACACAGGCAATGTAAACTCGATGACTATCCGCTTTGGCAACTCTCCCACTCCGCCCAACCCGGTATCATCACTTCCGTGCAGCGTGAATAATGCGCTCAACTGCTGGTGCCTTGACAGCTCCGATACCGAGTGCGATTTATTCCCTGACATGACTGCTTCATCAATGATTATTGACCAGCAGCATCAGGAATACGGGGCACCATTCCAGCACATCTCTCTTGCAAACGCTACTCCTAACATCGGAAGAGGTCCAATGGAGATTCATGGTTCCGGTCAGTGTTTTTGCGATACGGTTTCTGTACCGTGCACTACATTGCTTTGTCCTGATGGAAATTATCCAACTGAAATTGTTAACCAAACTATTTATCACAGGTCAACGGCATCGAACACACTCACAACCTGGACACATACAGGAGGCACAATGGCTTATCACCAGGCGCACTCTCATGTTCATGTTGATAACTGGGCATGGTACACGCTTCGTCACAGCGCTCCGAATCCGGATGCACGCACATGGCCCATTCACGGCACGGGTTCAAAGCAATCTTTCTGCCTTGTCAATGTCGGTACATGCACCGGCAATTACGGATATTGCATAGAGAATGGCGACACGCTTACGATGGCTGATATTCCCAATGCTCCTTTCGGTTTGGTTACCGGCTGCTCGCGCGACCAGGGAATTTATGTTGGCAATCTTGATGTTTACACCGAAGGGCACAACTGGCCCGGAGTTATTTTACCGACTACCACCTGCAACGGTGACTACTACATTGTTTCCATCACCGACCCCGAAAATTATTTCCTCGAATCGAATGATGATAACAACTGGGTGGCTGTTCCGATAACGCTTACTCTTCAATCGAACAATGCAGCATGGCCCACGCCAAACTTTTCATTCATTCAATACGGTTTGACTAATGATTTCGTCAACACTTCGCTTGATGCCGATTCGGTGTTCTGGAATTTCGGTGACGGCAATACAGTGATGACCACTGCCGACACAACCACACATACTTACCTTGCTGACGGAACATACATCGTGACACTCACAGCATTCAACCAATGCGGTCCAAGGTTTTTGCAGGATACGATTGCCATTTATACCGTAGGTGTTAATCATCCGAACACTGCTCCGTTCAACATCAGCGCTTTTCCGAATCCGTTTGACAACAGCACACGCATCTCGTATTATCTCGCTGCCGAATCAGAAATCAATCTTGAAGTGTTTAATTCCATCGGGCAAAAAGTTGAAATGCTTTTTAGCGGAAAGCAGCTTGCGGGAAAATATGAATTCACTTTCGGAGCAAATGAAAACACTGCCGGCAACGGAGTGTATCACATCCGCCTCACCTCACCGGCAAATGTTTCAACACTGCGGCTGGTGAGAGTGCACTGATTACTCTCTGATGATTTTCAGCAAACGTCCTGTCTCCCGCGGGACGTTTTTTATTTAACACTTGACTTTGACATAGAAATCGTACAACCGGAGGTCTTCATCCGGCACACGGGATTCTCTTTTGATTGGTACTGGAATAGGATTGAGTTTGAACTGTTCCGGCACGTGCGGGATGTATAATTATGAATGATTATGTCTCCATAAAACTCAGAATCGTTACGCTGGCGTTATGTTCCATTTCATTGATGCTAAGAACCGTTACGTTATGAATAAGTATAGATGCGCTGTAATCCGGAACTATTGCTCCGCATAGCAGAATTGAAGCCCGGTGATAAAGAATTAACACGCAGTTAATCAGCATCAGTACGCTGATGCTGAGAACTACTACGCTGAAGGTGAGAATCACTACGCTGAGGGTGAGAAACGGTGCGCTGAGGGTGAGAAACGATTCTTATCTTTAGCTGAACAATGCTGACCATCATTGAAATAAAGCGCGTTTGTAACGAAACGATGCAATGACATGCCCATCTCACCCATACTTCCTAATCGCAATATTTTCCAGTCGCAAAAAGCGTCTCGATAACAATCGGGATGCTTTTTTATTCCCTGCCTGACTATCTTTGTTTTCATTATTAATTTATGACTGCAACAACATTCCATAAACTCTCTGCTGAAATCATCAGCGAACTCAGTCAGGTTTGCGGAAACGATTTTGTAAAAATAAACCGGGATGAGATTGAGAATTACTCCCACGATGAAACCGAAGACCTACGATATTTTCCGGAAGCAGTTGTGAAACCAAGAAGCGCGGAAGAGATTTCTGCTATTCTTAAAATCTGCAACCGCGAAAAAATTCCTGCCACACCGCGCGGGGCGGGAACAGGGTTGAGCGGTGGCGCACTCGCTGTGCATTGCGGAATAATTATTTCCATGGAGCGCTTCAACCGGATAATTGAAATTGACGAACGCAACCTGCAGGCAACGGTGGAGCCGGGAGTGATTACACAGGTGTTCCAGGAAGCGGTTATGGAAAAGGGTTTGTTCTATCCGCCTGACCCTGCAAGCAAAGGCAGTTGTTTTTTAGGAGGCAATCTTGCAGAGTGCGCAGGCGGACCGAAAGCCGTGAAGTATGGCGTGACAAAGGATTATGTGCTCAACACAGAAGTCGTTCTGCCCACCGGAGAAATTATTATGACCGGAGCCAACGTGCTGAAAAACTCCACCGGCTACAATCTCACTCAACTTATTATAGGGAGTGAAGGAACGCTCGGCATCATCACGAAAATAATTTTCCGGCTCATCCCTTATCCCAAAGAAAATCTCCTGATGCTTGTTCCGTTCAGTGATGCTGCGAAAGCATGCGAAGCGGTGTCGGCAATTTTTTGCGCGGGGCATACTCCTTCGGGGTTGGAATTTATGGAGAGGGATTGTATTGATTTTGTTTTGAAATATACTTCACCGCAGCCCTCATCCCCCCAACCCCTTCTCCTGAAAGAGAAGGGGAGTACAGCTTCGGGTAATCCGATGGAGCAATTAAAAATGAATGACGGGAATGAAGTTGCTGCTGTTCTTTATGTTGAAGTTGACGGAAATGACAAGGAGGCGCTGATGCGCGACTGCGAACAGATTTCCGAAGTGCTTTACCAATTCGGCTGCGGTGAAATTCTTTTTGCCGAAACAGCGCAGCAGAAAAATGATTTGTGGAAGATGCGCAGGAGTGCAGGCGAAGCAGTGAAATCGAATTCCATGTATAAAGAAGAAGACACCGTTGTTCCGCGCGCTGAACTGCCTGAACTTTTGAAAGGTGTGAAAGCGATTGGGCACCAATACGGCTTCCGCTCGGTGTGCTACGGGCATGCGGGCGATGGCAACCTGCACGTGAACATCATCAAAGAAAAAATGAGCGATGATGACTGGAACAATAAAGTACCTCTCGGCATCCGTGAAATATTTCAGTTATGTGTTTCTCTTGGCGGAACCATTTCGGGCGAGCACGGCATAGGACTGGTACAAAAAAACTATCTCAGCATTGCTTTCAACGAAACGCAATTGCGCGTGATGAAAGAAATAAAAAATGTTTTCGACCCGAACGGAATTCTGAACCCGGGAAAGATTTTTCCGGATTGAACCAATGAAACTTAATTGAAACAAAGTTCAGGGAATCTAATTTTCCTATTTTCGTCCGCTCAATTTAATTTATGCCAAGCAAAACATTCACGATGATAAAGCCCGATGCCGTTGCCAACGGTTATGCGGGAGCCATCATTGCTAAAATCACTGAAGCGGGTTTCAGAATTTCCGCTATGAAATTCATGCGCCTGTCTGCCGAGCGCGCTTCTAAGTTTTATGAAATCCATCGCGGGCGTCCGTTCTACAACGACCTCATCAGGTATATGTCTTCCGGTCCCATTGTTGCTGCCATTCTTGAAAAGGAAAATGCAGTGAACGATTTCCGGACACTGATTGGCGACACCGACCCGGCAAAAGCAGCACCCGGAACCATCCGAAATCTTTTTGCAAAGTCCATTGATGCCAACACCATCCACGGCAGCGACAGTGATGCCAATGCAGAGATTGAAGCGAACTTTTTCTTTTCGATGATGGAGCGGTTTTGATTCTCAAAGAATCACCACCTCATCCGCAACGGGCTTGTCAAATTCTTTGTTCACTATTTCAAGCACCTTGCTGCGGGCGTAGTTGAGTTCTTCTTTCAACACGGAAGAATCAACGCGGATATAAAGTTTGCGCTTCTTCAACTTGATTTCTTTGGTGCGGATGTAAATGGTTCTGCCCATAATTTTTTCCCACGAGTTAGTAATGTGAAGCTCGCGGATTTTTTCTTCCAGTCCGTACTCTTTGAGCATCGTCTCGATGGCGTCTTTCAGCGTGAACTCGTTGCCTGAGTATATTGACATAAATAAATTATTACATGTTATTAGTTATTGGTTATACGGATGGGCACTCATTTATTTTCGTGTAACATATAACATATAACTCTTTTCTTATTTCACTGTTCCGTTTTCGATGTTAAAAATACGAATCGGTTTTTTAATCTGAGAAAATATTTTTGAAACCCGGTCGCCATGCGTGTCGGTGATGAAGATTTGCCCGAAGCTGTCGTGGCTCACTAATTCCATCAGGCGGTTCATGCGGAAGTCATCGAGCTTGTCGAAGATGTCATCAAGAAGAAGCAGTGGAAAAATATTTTTCATTGCTTTAATGAAATCGAACTGTGCCAGTTTGAGCGAAATGAGAAACGATTTCTGCTGCCCCTGCGAAGCGAATTTTTTCACCGGATGACCGCCCATGGTAAAAAGCAAATCGTCTTTGTGAATGCCAACGGTTGTGTATTCAAGAATCAAGTCACGCTTCTGAGCGCTGCGGAAATGTTCTTCAAAGTTTTCAAGGTGGTGGTGCGAATCATAAACCACTGCCACCTCTTCCCGCTCACCCGAAATAAATTTGTAATGTTTGTCGAACAGCGGAGTGAAATCGTTGATGAAGACCTGTCGCTTTTCAAAAATCTTTTTTCCGAGTGCAATCAGCGTCTCATCCCAGACAGCAATGGCATCGCTGTCGAAATAATTTCCGCGTGAGAACTGGCGGAGCAAGGCGTTGCGCTGGGTGAGTGCTTTGTTGTAGTTGATTAAATCATCGAGATAAATCCTGTCGTATTGCGAGATGATGCTGTCAATAAACTTTCTGCGCTCTTCGCTTCCGCCCGTGATGAGTTCACTATCGTAAGGCGAAATAATAACGGATGGAAGCAAGCCGATGTGTTCAGCTAATCGCTGATACTCGTTTTGGTTTCGCCTGAAAACTTTTTTCTGGTTTCGTTTCAGACCACATGAAATTATTTCTTCCCTTTCCTCAAGCACAAATTCTCCCTGAATCAAAAAGAGCTGCGCCCCATGTAAAATATTCTGGCTGTCAACGGGGTTAAAATAACTTTTGCAGGACGACAGATAATAAATGGCATCGAGCAGGTTTGTCTTTCCGACACCGTTATCACCGGCAAAACAGTTGGAGCCCTCATCGAAGACAAGCTCTGCCTGGGGATAGTTTTTGAAATTGATAATGCTGAGTTTGCGGAGGAACATGGGAAAAGGGAGGGCGAAAATAGGGGCGAAACATGTTTCGCCTTTACTTTGAGTTAAAAATGTTCCGAAAAACTATAATCAACCTGCCATTGTGTTGTTTGAAAGGTTTTTATACATTTGCCGTCCCTTTAAAAAAACAAATAAACACAGATGATTAAACAATACGAAACGGTTTTCATCATGAATCCTGTTCTTTCGGAAGAGCAGATGCTTGAAACCGTTGGTAAATTCAAAAAATTCCTCACTGACAACAGTGCTGAAATTGTTTTCGAAAACAACTGGGGCATGAGGAAGATGGCTTACCCGATTCAGAAAAAGAAATCCGGGTTTTATTACCTCATCGAATTCAAAGCGGACGCTCAGTTAGTTTCCAAGCTCGAAGTTGAATTTACACGCGATGAGCGCATCATGCGTTTCCTGACAGTGCATCTCGATAAAGATGCTATCGCATACAACGAAAAGAAAAGAGCCCGTGCCGCTGAGAAACTTGTCACCGAAGCACAGCCCGCTTAACTCTAAACCCTAAACCCTAAACTCTAAACTCTTTTAATGGCTAACGAAATAAGATATCTCGCACCACCGACAGTGGATGTAACGCGGAAAAAATATTGCCGCTTCAAGAAGAGCGGATTCAAGTATATTGATTACAAAGACCCGAACTTCCTGATTAAACTTGTGAACGAACAAGGCAAACTGTTGCCGCGCAGGTTGACAGGCACATCACTCAAATACCAGCGCAAAGTGGGAAAGGCAGTGAAGCGCGCGCGCCATCTGGCATTGATGCCTTACGTTGGCGACCTATTGAGATAAATAATATTAAGGATTAAGGATTAAGGATATAAAAAATGCCTATGCTGCTAAATCCCAAATCCCAAATCCTAATTCCCAAATCCTAATTCCCAAATCCTAAATCCTAAATCACATTATGGAAGTAATATTAAAACAATCGCTGCCGAATCTGGGCGATGTGGATGAAATCGTAAAGGTGCGCCCCGGCTATGCGCGCAACTATTTGTTTCCGCGCAACTATGCCATTCTCGCCACAGGACCGATGAAGAAAATGCTTGCTGAAACCGTGAAGCAGCGCGCACACAAAGCGCAGAAGATTAAAGGTGATGCAGAAACTATTGCCAATGCATTGGCGAATGCAGTTGTTACCATCCACACGCGGGTGAGCGACAAAGGAACCATCTACGGCTCGGTCAATGCGCTGCAGATTTCCGATGCGCTCAAGAAACTCGGCTTTGAAATCGAGCGCAAACAAATTTCTGTTGACGAAGACCACATCAAAACACCGGGCAACTACACGGCTCATGTCAGCTTACATAAAGAGTTGAAGGTTATTTTGAATTTTGAAGTGGTTGCCGAAGCGTAGTTCAAAGTTTTAAGTTCAAAGTTCCAAAGAAATTATCCCGCCATTGAGCGGGATTTTTATTTTCCACCTCACCCCCAACCCCTCTCCTTGAGGAGAGGGGAGCGCGGCATCGCTGATAAAAACGCAATGAAGTATTCCCCTTTTCTTTGAGGAGAAGGGGTTAGGGGATGAGGAACTAAGTAAAATATCATTCACCATAGTTCAGGATTTTTTTTGATTGAACTTTGCCTTACTATTGTAGAAAATAAACACAATGCCTCTCCTCCACGAATTCGAACAGCAGGGAAATTTTCTTTTCAGGAACCGCGGCAACCTGCCTTTGCTTGTGGTAGCTGCAGGAGTTCCGGTGGCTTATTTCACCGGAAAGAATTGCCCGCCCGATGCTGTGGGTTTCAATTGGTATGAAGCGCTTTGCCTGTTTGTTTCACTGAGCGGATTCGTGATGCGTGTGTTCACTGTGGGTTTCA
>DATDOJ010000084.1:0-10094 GCA_035293345.1 Bacteroidia bacterium | reverse complement strand
GAGGTTGGTGATAAGGTAATAATTTGTGAGTATAGCATAGGCATTCTTACGCCTACGAACTTCAATATCTCATTCGAACAAGTATAATTATCAACATCTTAATGCTTATTTTTACTTTTTTAATTTCGCAAGAGGTCTAATATTTATCACGCCCTTCCCCATTGACTTAATGGCCTCAGGGTTTTTCGCCACCAACGCTGTAATACCAAACTGCAAAGCAATGCCGAGAAGTTTTCTTATCGGGCTGTGCGATACATTAACAAATAATAGTTTGGAGAGATAACCCGCAGCCAGACCCACAGATGTGTTCACTATGTTGTCTTTAAAATCCGGTGATGCCGCTGCATCTTTGCCCGATGTGAATGCGTCTTTGAAAGTACTTTTGATAAGATTCAATGGCTTCATGCTTTCGCAGGCGAGATGGAATTGTTCGCGAAGAATTTTTTCTTCATACGTCCGTTTGTGTTCTAACTGAACGATTGCATCTTTGAGCGTGGCTTCGGAATTTATTGTTTGCATGACTTGTTTTATTGAAGCGCCTGCGTAATCATTAAATCACTGAGCGGTTTTTTAATCCACTTAAGAAGAAAAAAATGGAATACTATTCCTGCAACAAGATAAAACGCTGCAACAATAAAAAACCCGTAATAATATTTTCCGAGCAGTTCTCCAAGGAACAATGCAACGCCTATGTTCAGAACAAGTGCAAACAGCGAGAGCATGACGATGACACTCAGCCGCGATATAAGCGAAGTCGCTACACGCGTACTTGTCTTCAGCGACTTGAGTTTAGAAAGCTCATACGTTGTTTTAGTGTACGCTTCAGCTTTCTCGAATAGTGTTTCAATTATGCTTGCCGGAGTTTCCATTTCTTGTCTATTGCATTTTGCTAATTGCCCTTTGCTATTTTAAATCGCCCCATCGCTGCCGACAATTTCATCCACTTTTGCCTTCCCGTTTCCGGCAATGCGCGTGGCTTCTGCTTTCACCTTTTCAAACTGTGTAGTGACGCTGATGATGAAGTCATCGAATTTTTCTCCTAACTCATCGGCATACTCATCGCCCTTTTTCGCAATTTGTTTTCTTGTATTTGACCCTTTATCCGGTGCGAATAAAATTCCTAACGTAGCGCCAACGGCAACTCCTGCCAGCACGCCTAATAATACTTTTCCCAAGCTCATGGTTTTTTGTTTTAAATTATTTAAGTGAAAATTATTTTGCTATTTTATTTCTGCGCATAAACCTTGTAAGAACTGTAACGAGACCAACTACAAGCAAGACATGAATAAGCGCTCCTGCACTGAACACAAAAAATCCGATTGACCAGGAGACGATTAGAAGTGCTGCCATGATGTATTGCATATCGGTCATGCTGTTAATTTTTTATTATCGTTTAAGAGTAAAATTAAAGTGAGTAGCAATTGTTTTACTGTTACTTCCTCACTTTAATTTTCTGATTAATTGAAATTAATTCACTGCTTAAACTCCTTTGCCGCTGCTTTGATTGCTTTCGGAATCAGAACTTTGATTTTTGTTTTCAACCGAACTGTTCTGTTCGCCTACCGGTGTCTTGGAATCGTGCAGATGTCCGTCTTCCGAATGCTCTTTTGAAGAATCGGATTGTGCATCTTCAACCATGGTAGATGAATCTTCCGATTGGTTGCCATTGTTTTTTGCGCTGTCCGTGCTCGAAGAACTGCTTTGATTTTGCTGACCACTTGAGCTGCTTACAGTCGTTTGGTCTTTTTGATTTTCTGTCATTTTATTTAAGTTTAATTTGTAACTGAATTGTTACGATGTAAAAGTCAGCACATCTGCCAGGATAACTGTTACACAATTTTGGGAAAAAGTTACATGATTCACACCTCCATAAACCCTCCTCAGAAAAGTTCATTGACTCAACGTGACAGGATTATCCGCTGGCTTTTTATTTTCTCTCTCGTATTTTTTTCGTGGCGCTTCATCATTCAGGTCCTGCAGTTTCTCATATGCCTTCGTCAACGATTTCGGAAGCTCTCCCTTGTATTCTATTTTGTAGAATGAAAATCCGTTGTATGGAATTGTGTTTTCTGCTGTCTCAATTTTTACCCGGTTCTGCACATCATTTTTCTTAAAGCAAAATCTGAAAGCATTTTCTCTGTCAGTATTTAATTGTTTGAAGCGGGAATTGACAAGCGTTGAACCAATCAGCTTGCTGCATTTATCCTGCATTGTAAAAAGCATCGTATCGCTGACGTGTTTGTTTAGATACAGGATAAACAAAGAATCCTTTACTGACATCGTATTAACTTTTTCAGAATCCGCTTCGCAGAATGCCTGTGCATCTTTCTCATTGATGGACAGAAAATATTTTTTCTTCGCTTCAAAAAACAGAATGTGTTCTTTTTCTTTCGCAGCATACTGATGCGGGGAAACTGTAATTGACGCTTCCGGATTGTCCTCAAGAAAATCCGCGATTTTATTTGCGAACTTTTTCTGTTCGGGCCGCAGAACGGTTTGCCGCATTTGCCATTTCAGCATAAGAGATTTTTCAATTTCATTTTCTAAATTTTTTACTTCCATCCGGTAGGGAGTTGTCACTGGTTTGACAAAAATATTTCCGAGGATGTCGAAAATTACATCCTTAACGTGAAACGCAGGATTCTTCAAACTGCCCGTGATTGGAATTTCGTAGTCAATTACATTTCCATATTCACGAACGAAAGAAAAAATCAATGGCAAGGGAAGCCATGTTGTGTTTTTATTTTTCACACGTTTCGTTACGCGCGGATCAATCACAAGCAGGTGATTCTCGCTTTGTATATTTCCGTTTCTCACATTCCACTTTCCATTGAGTTCAATCGTTCCGCGGTCTAATGGAAAAGAAGTATATGAAATAAGATAGGGGTTAAACATGGCAGCAGGAATTTTTTGAAAATGGTATTGCATATCAAAATCACCTGTGTCCTTCGGGTTTATGCTGACATTGACGCTTGCACTTCCGAACGGTTTTATGCCCGATTGAAAAGACACATCAACCCGCCTGTGATTTTTGTCAATGGAATCTGCACTGACATTCATTGGATTTAAGTCAACAGAAAATTTCTCATTAACAGAATAGTCATTGAACTTTAAATCGCCATCATAAATCGCGAGCCGATCAATCTTGTAACTGCTCTGAAAGAAATTTCTCGCCATCACTTTTACATAGCGACCTATTTCAATAATGAGGTTGAATCGGCCTGCATCTTCGAGCGCAGAGGAATTGCCTGTTCCCGTATTTCTAAACATCGTCTCCAGGTTATCCGATTTATCATAGCGTTCATATTTGAAATAAGGATGACTGAGTGTTAATGAATCGTAATTGTAAATCCTTTTCTTAGGACTCATCTCGCGTATAGCCATCACCAGTTTGCCGAAGGACGCATAATCATCATCACGGTTTTTTCCGAAATGAAAATCGCTAAGTGACAGAATTCCTTTGGCAGTTACATCTTCTTCGTCACTGAAGTTTCCTGTTGCGTTTAAATCAGCATCAAGGTATGCACTGAATGTTCCGTAATTTGCAAGTGCCTTCAGGTATTGTTCCATCGGGGTTAAATCGAAATGTTTTATGACGACAGCATAATGGTAATCGAGGTTTTTAAAATTAACTGTGTAGCTGCCTTCCATGCTTCCGCTGCCGGGACCTGAGAGAAAAAAGAATTTAAACACAACCGTATCTGCCTCAAATAACTTTCCATCGCTTTCAATGTTGACTCCTTTTATAAAATATGTGACGGGAGTTTCTTCTTCGAGGTAATGGAATTCTCCTTCGTTGATTTTTATTTTGAGAATATTAAAATAACCTGGTGCTCCCGTTGTATCGGGATGCTCAGGCGTAAAAGCGTTTATGAAGCTCATGAAATTCATTTCCTTTTTGTTCTGAACAATCATCCAGTGCGGATGGTCTAATATCAGCTCTCTGATTTCGTAATTGCCTGAAAGTATTTTATGCATTGCAAAATTTCCGCTCAACCCCGTTGCTGAAAGCATGATGTTGTCGCTTTTTAATTCATGGATTTTAAGGTTGCTGAAATAAATGTATCCGGTAAATGGATTTACATAAGCCCAGTCCATTGTGATTTTCCGCCCTGTCCATTTCTCATCATATTTTTCGACTACATATTTTGTTATGGGAGAAATAAATAAAATGACAATCGCTGCTGCCAGAATTATAGCAGCGATTGAAATAAGAATTGCTTTTTTAAATCTTGTGTTTGCTATTTTCATTTTTCAAAACATAAAAGGGCTTGCCGATAAAGGTGATGCCATTTGCTTTGAAAAATGTTACACAACTCTTGAAAAGAGTTGCATCATTCACACATTTAAAAATTAAGTTCAAAGTTGAGTCACGCCCAACTTTGAACTTTGAACTATAAACTTTGAACTAATATCTACCCCCGCACCACCACGCTGAACACAGCCGGCACAAGCGCATCGGAGTTTTTCAGCAGCAGGCGGAAGTTGGTTGTGCTCCAGTCCAATTGCGCTGCCGTTCCGCTGAAAGGAGTTCCGGGCGATACATCGAAAGTCGTTTGCCCCGGTGCGGGTTCATCAGTCGGGTCGTCAGAAAAATATACGGTGACGGCTCCGCTGGTAACTTCAATTTCAATTTCGTCAGCCACATTATTCACCACCACGCTTGGCTGGTGAATGGTGGCAGGCGCAACGGTTCCGTTCACGGTTTGCATGTTCGCCACCGATTGATAAATCACATAGTCGTTGTATAATGCTTCGTTCACATCTTCCCAAATATGTTTGCCGGTGTCGGCAAGTTTCACCAGCTCAGAATATAAATCGTTTCCGATGGTGACGCGTTCGCTGACGGCTTTATCGCGCTCGCTCACGCGCTGTTGTTTTTTGGTGATGGCGATGTCGGCATCGGTGATGCCCGTGTTGAGCGTGCCGAGGATGAGTGCCGTCAGTCCTTCGCTCGACAGTGCCGCCTGGTTGTCGGTTCCCGCTTTGTGCACGAGGCGGTTCACCACCATTTTATCGCTGTCGGTTTTAGTGATGTAGCCCGTCCATCCGAAGCCCTTCACTTCGGGCGTGTCTTTGCCGAACTTGTTCATGGCGCGTCTGACAATGCCTTCACTCACTTCGCTGATGATTTTAAGCTTACTGTTTTTGTCTGCCGTCGCCACCATGAGCAGCCCGGTGTAATATTCATCGGGCGGAAAGTTTTTGAACGTTGTGATTTTTACTTTGATGCCATCTATGCGCGGCTGGTCGTAGCCGTAGTTGAGCATTTCCGCCAGGTCGCGCTCGGCAAACATTACGAGCGAGTCGCCAAGTTCTGCGAGCGTTCCATCGCTGAAAGAATATTTGCGTTTGATAGGTTGGGTTGGCATTGTTGAGAGAGTTATGAGTTATGAGTTATGAATTATGAGTTGAAAATGGATTGTCTGTTTATTGACAGGCAAATAAAACTTTTTTTCTGTCATGCCTGACATTTTGATTGAGAAGTTATGAACATGCATAGTTAAAGATTTTTATTACTCAGATGTATTGATTAATTCATAAGTTAATGTTTTTAGAATATAAGTTATAATAACTAAACAATCAGCAATAATTTTTAAACACTAAGTACTAAGCACCAATCACTAAGCACTAATTCTCAGTCGCTCAGCCGTGATTTCAGGACTCTGAAATATTAGCTTACTGACTGAAAACTATAACTAAGTGATTGAAAATGATAGCTATGTGGTTAAAAAGTGAAAAATGCGGAGTAGATGGATTTGTTCATGGAATTAAGTCAAAATATTTGTGGCTTAAGGCGGCAAGTGCGCCCTGTTTTAAGCCCGAATTTTAAGTCGGGGGTAATGAAGAGTAACTCCTAAAGCGTTGCGAACAGTTCAGTTCAAAGACGGGTCCATTTCTTCCGCAGCAAACATGCCGTAAAGATGGTTGCTGTGCCGGAGAATGAAAGCCCACAAATCAGCGGGCGCCACACCAAAAATTTCGCGGGCAGTTATTTTGGTGAGCCACCATTTTTGGTCAGCCATTTCCGCTTCAAGCTGTCCTTCATCCCACTCAACCGTTCCGGAATAGAATTTTATTTTCTCAAAATTAATTTCCTTGTGCGTTATCATATCTTCAACGCTGGCAGGGTCACCGCCAAAATAAATTCCGTTGCCGAAATAATCGGCTTCGGGAATAGCGGGGAGGTTGTGCACGTATGTATAGCTTCCCAATGTCACCGGACCCCCGTAATATAGATGGTCTCGCACTTTGACTTCCGGAAGAATTTCATAAAGACGGATGTTGCTTATTTTATTAATGATGATGCCGCTGCATCCGCCCGCGTCACAATCGGTGATGAGGATAACCGAATGACGGTAAATGTCTTCCATCCAGAACGGCTGGGCAACCAGCACCGAACCCGCTTCAAGTTGCGAACCGGTTTCCAGGTTGAACAGGAAACGATGACCGGGTTTATGATTTTTTTTCGCTTGCATTTTGTTTCACATAAAATGTAATGTAAAGGTCAGCACCTTTAACAGGATGGGTGTTACACAACTTTAGAAAAGAGTTACATCATTCACTCATGCTCCGGTGCAATAAAAAAAAGAAGCCGCCCTTGTGAGGCAGCAACTTCTCAAAAGTTCAGGAAATAGAATTACATCCGCCTGAGCCGGGACATGCTATTCGTATCCGCTCTTGATAACGGTTGAAATCATTTTGAACTGCTCGTTTGCATTGAAGCTGTGCGATGCATGTGCAGGAATCACAATGCCGTTTCCTTTTCTGAGCAGGTATGTTTTTTTATCAATGATGATTTCTGCCGCGCCATCAATCACCTGTATGTAGGTATCGAACGGAGAAGTTTTTTCTGCCAGCTCTTCGCCTGTGGCGAAAGACGAAGCGGTGACATTGCCTGTAATCTTTTTCATAATCGTCTTGCTCACGACAGCGTTGGGCTCATACTCGATGATTTCAACCACGATGTGCACCTTCGATTTCTCTAATTCCTTTTTGCTCTTATCCGTATGATTGCTTCTATCCGTATGATTGCTTCGGTTAGTCATATCAATAAGATTATCTTTTACCTTTTTCATTTGCAGGTTTATTTTATTCTGTTATAAAAATTACAATGCAAAGTTGCGCATAGTAAAAGGGATAAACGTTATACAATTAAATAAATAAGTTACATGATTCACAGATTGTCGAGTGGGGTGCGCCTCTTGTGCTTGAGCTTTTTAAAGAAAGATGGCGTTAAGCCGGTAACCTTTTTGAATTGTGTTGACAGGTGTGCAACGCTGCTGTAGTGAAGCTTATAAGAAATTTCAGTCAGGTTGAGTTCATCATAAATGATTAGCTCTTTTACCTTTTCAATTTTATGAAGCAGGATGTAATGTTCTATGGTGACGCCTGTTGTTTCCGAAAAAAGATTGGCGAGGTAGGTGTAATTATGCCCGAGTTTCTCGCTGATGTAAATGGATTTTTTTTCCCTGGGCGGAAAATCATCTTCATAATGTATCATCTCAACGATGACGTTTTTTATTTTCTCAACTAAAATTGCGTTATGGTCATCCATCAGCTCCAGCCCCGATTTCAATAAAGCGGCTTTCAGTTTGTCTCGCTGCGCTGCCGACATTTTTCCAATGATGTTCACTTCGCCCAACTCAACCGCTCCGTGCTTCAGCCCGAGTTTTTCCAACTCCGACTTCACCACCATCTTACAGCGGATGCTTACCATGTATTTGATGTGGAGCTTAAACAAAATTTTATATTTACGTTATCGAACAAAGGTGCGAACCGCAAAAATAAAAAGTGTTACAGAATTTTTAAAATGACTTGCATAGTTCACACATTTTTAAAAAACATGAAAGCCGGGCGCTACACCCGGCTTTGTTTTCATGTTTGTCCCTCAGTGTTGCAGGCATTAATTTTAATACATAATTCTGACACTTTCCCATTGACGTTCTGCCACTATGCGTTGCATGATAGCGATGAAATGTTGTTTCATCTTTTCGTTTCGCTTGTTATTATTTCTATTTCCTTTTTCATTTTCAGCGAAAGATAAATTTGTTTTCTCTCCTTTGCCTCGTATTGCAATGTTTTTCATAATAATCCATTTTACATTCCTGCAACCGGCAGGACGGGTGTGAATTGGTTTCCACAGCATGCAAAAGTCAGCAGTCCCGAAAAAGTAAGTGTTATATCTTTTTGAAAAAAAGTTACATAATTTACTGGTGCTTTTCTTTTATGATTCGCACGGAATATTTGTTGGGGATTATTTTTTTTCCGTGGGTGTGGGCATAGACCTTGGTGAACTCGGCACCGAAATAGAGTATGATGGCTGAATAATAGACCCAAACAAGAATCAAAATGACGGAGCCGGCAGCGCCATAGACAGATGCGATGCCCGAACTGCCGAGGTAGGCACCGATGGCGAATTTGCCGAACATGAAAAGTATGGCGGTGAATGCTGCTCCGATGATGCAGTCGCGGAGAATGACTTTTCCGTCAGGCAGGGTTTTGAAAATCATGGTGAACAGAATGGTGATGATGATGAAAAGGATGATGGTGTTGATGGTGTAATAGAAATTAACATTCAGATCAGGCAGATAAACGATGAGACGTTTGAGGAGAACAACCATGAGAGAATTTATGATGAGGCCAACCATTAACAGGAATCCCGCAGTGCCAATCATGGAGAATGACATGAGACGGTTCTTGAGAAATCGTATGATGCTGCGGTTTGGTTTTGCTTCGATGCCCCAGATATAATTTATAGAGCCCTGGATTTCGGCAAACACGCCCGATGCCCCGACTAACAGAACAATGACTCCGATGGTGGTGACAAACGTGTTGCTGTTTGAGAGTGATACATTACGTATAGTTTCCTGAATTTGCAGAGCGGCACTGTTGCCCACGAGTCCGTTGATTTGCCAGAAGATTTCGCCACGCACTGCATCGGCACCAAAAAAGAATCCGCATAAACTGATGATGATGATGAGCAGCGGTGGCAGGGAGAAAACGGTGTAGTAGGACAGCGCTGCGCTTAGCTTCATGCCGTTGTCGTTTATGAATTCGGTGAAGGTTTCTTTGAGGAGATACCTGATTTTTTGTTTTTTGCTTTTTGGTTGCATCGGAAAAGAGTTATTTATTTTTTGATTTTATTGATATGCTGCTGTAGCAGGTTTTCCGATGATGAAATCACGGAAGCCGATGTCGGTGGTGGTGTTGGAATTTATTTTAAAAATATTTTCACCGTCACCGGGGATAATTGGATAGAATGCAATGGATGCCTGGAAATAATTAAAGACCAGGTATTCGTTTTTAATTAAAACACCAAGACCAATTTGCGAATACATGTGACTGTTTTTAAATCCTGTTACGTCATTTCCAATAATACCGAGCGAATAAATTATATACGGTCCGAAACGGAATCCCAACACATTCCATGGTGCGTAGGATTGTGTCTGGAGTGTCACGACAACTTTTTTTGTTCCCGCCAAAGCGGAAGTGCTGAAACCACGCAAACCGTTTTCATTGTTGATGGTTATACCCTCATTGGAGAAACGGTTTATTCCCAGAGTGAGTTGTGGTTTTACAAATTGCCTGAATTTCCATTTGCCGATTTCAAATAAGTCGGTAAAATAATTCAGTCCTGCTGCGAATACACCTTGCTCGGCACGCGATGAACGAAAGAAAGTTCCATACTCTAAGTTGCAGCTTAAGTAACCCCACTCAATAAAATTGCCGATTGAAAAACGCGCGCCTGCATACACGCGTCCGATAGTATTTCTCACCTGGTATCCGCCTGTCACACTATAAACCTGCCCAACAGGCACATCTTCCGTGAGACCATATTTAAAAATAAATTTATCCTTCACATATTTCCGTGTTGAAATTCCTACGGCTGCCATAGGAAAATCTTCGTTGGAATAACCGTGTGACGGGTCATAAAGTTCGATGGGTCTTTCCTGATAACGCAATCTGTAATAACGGGCAGCAAAAACTAAATTGGTTGTGCGCGCATCCTCTGTATTCCCTTTAAAAATCTGCCGGGCATTGCCTGCCCAATAATCCTCTACAGTGTATTTTATATTCTGCTGAACAAAAAC
>DATDOJ010000083.1:0-7639 GCA_035293345.1 Bacteroidia bacterium | reverse complement strand
TATGTCGTTTAAATTTTGCATTGTATCTGCCAGAATGAGAGAATCAGTAACAGAATCTCTTTCATAAACAAATACATTCTTCCTTCCCGTCATATAAACATGTTTGCCATTCTTGCTGGTAACTATATTATTATTTGAAGTTGGGTAATAGAGCGGGAAATAATTGTCAGTTAATTTTTGAAAAGGTGTCAGCAAACCGGTTGCCGTATCGCGCCTGAAAATAAAACCATCAAATGTTCCCACCGTGTAAATAAATTTACTGTCAGGGCTCATAGCTAAAGTAACCATACCGTAAAGCTGAGATCCATCGGTCATTTGAGTATCGGAGGAAAGATAGGTCAATTGACCGGTAGCGGGATTCCTTTGATAGGTTTGAAGCTCATTATCCCTCGCAACAACATAAGCGAACTTATTATCCGGGCTGATAATCATCTCAGCAGGTTGCGTCCCATGAGATTCAATGGAGTTTAAATAAGTTATTTGAGCATTTACATTATCAAATAACAGTCGAATGAAAAAAGCCGTCAGGAAGAGTAAAAGATTTTTCATTGTGCTGATTTTTTTTTGATTACCTGCATTCTCATTACAAACCTACAAACTTTCCCCCACATCATTAACTATCGCTTTTAAAGCCGATAATTATTCCCGATAACTTTTTTCTCTTTGTCAGCAAAAGAACATGAGCAAGATGACATCATTTGAAATGCAGGAGGTGATACATGAAACCAACTCGGTCATGAAAATATTTTTTGAACAGTTCACCTCCATGTTCCTCACCCCGGGGAAAAGCTGCTATTCCCTCGACATTATCAATGGCAACGACCCGAGCAAGCTCAAAAAGCTGACTAAGAAAAATGGCAACTGCTATATCCGTTCGCTCATCCAGTGCCTCTATTGGCTGGGCTATACTATTGAAATAAAAATTGTGCCGCGCAAAATGCGCAGCGCCAGCGGAGCAATGCAAACGGTATCATGAAAAATCAACATCGCTGTTTTTTTAGCCGGAATGGCATGGTAAAAACTTACCATAGGCATTCGACCGCTCGAAATGGCATGGTAGAAACTTACCATAGGCATTCGACCGCTCGAAATGGCATGGTAGAAACTTACCATAAGCATTCGACCGCTCGAAATGGTATGGTAGAAACTTACCATAGGCATCCGACCGATGGAAATGGCATGGTAGAAACTTACCATAAGCATTCGACCGATGGAAATGGCATGGTAGAAACTTACCATAGTCATTCGACCGATGGAAATGGCATGGTAGAAACTTACCATAGGCATTCGACCGATGGAAATGATATGGTAAAAAGTTACCATAAGGAAAGTAACAGTTTTTCAGCAATATCAGATTTCTATTCATAATTCATAACTCATCATTCATCATTAAAAACAAAAAACGCTATGATTGGACAAGACAGATTATTCGGTAACTTTTTCGATGATATCAAAATCATCAACAGCCGCCTCTACAATTATTCGCTCGACTCGCTCAACCGGCTCACAGCCGCCAATGGCGGGGGAGATTATCAAACGCTTATTGATTTAATCACTCCGCTCATCTCCGCTTTCGGCACCGAGATTGGCGATGTGGATGTCGCCCTGAGCATACAGAAAGGAAAAACCCTCACCGCCAACCAGGTGATGTTTTCTTTCGGGCAAACAATGAAAGAAAAAGAAGGCGTGATTGCCAATGCCGTGGGCGGGTTCGGCAGCACGGGCTATCTCGAATTTTATCCTAACGGTTTTGGCGAATACACGGGTGCTGCCGTAACCGCAATGCCCATGCTCACCTCGCGCGTGAAGACAGCAGCCACCGCCCATGCTGTCGCCCTCGGACCTGTGCTCACCGCGCAACTCAGCGCCTTTCAGCAGCAGTGGATTGACGCCCGCGATGCGCAGGAGCAGCAGTTTGGCGTGGTGGATGACAACCGCACCGAGCGCACTGAAACCCGCGTGGCGCTGGAACTCGGCAATCTTACCGTGGTGCACACCATTGCCGCCAAGTTCCCGGGCGATGTGGATGCGTGCGACAACTTTTTTGATTTCAACCTGCTGTTTACACACACCATGCACCGCATCAAAACATTGGCGGGAACTCCTGCACCGGGACAAATTGTTGTTATCCTCAATCATTCGCTCACCGACAATAACACCATTCAGGCGCAGAACCCCGATGAAAATGCCGACTATCAGCTCTACCTCGACCACACCGGAACCGGAGAACCCAACGGGCGCGGCATTACCCTTAAGGCAAGCGGCTCAGGCAAGCGCCCCAAACCTTCAGACCTGGGCGACCTCAACGATACCTTCCTGTGCATTAAAAACCTCAGCGATGTGAACGAGGGGACGTATATTGTTAAGGTGGGCGGGCTGGAAGAGTGAAAGAGAATTAAGAATTAAGAATTAAGAATTAAGAATTAAAATCCTGCGGAGAGGCGGGATTTTTTTTGTGATAATAAAATCGTTAATTTTGCGTTGTCATAAAAAACAACTGCCATGAAAAAAATTACTTTCCTGTTTTTGCTTTCGTTGATTGCAAAAATATCTGATGCAAAATGCTCTTTATCCCAGGGCTTTTCTAATGTAACCCTTGGCACTTCAGCTTCATATATAGGTTCCCCGAATGATACTGCGGGACCTTTTTATTTTAATCCGGGGGACTCAATAAAGTTGTCGTTTACCGTTACCGGTTCATCTATTTGTGTATTGTCCAATGTTGAATGGACGTATGGAGCTAACACTTTAACTTCTTATATTGTTGATAATTCACATACTACTTACTGTTATGCCTTCAATCCCGGAGTATACAGATTGAACGTTGGCGGTTTGTATTATTTCAAAATAGAATATTCACCCACCTCCGTAACCGAATATTCAAATGTGATTCCGGTAAACATATTTCCTAATCCCGTTTCAGAAAAAATAACTATTCAATTTGACCAATCGTTACCACGCACTGTTACATTAGTTAATACAGCGGGAGAAGTTTTATTTCAGTCAGCAAGCAATAATTCTGAACTCAACTTTGATGTTGCTTATCTGAAGAAGGGAATATATTTCGTAAAAGTTCTGGCAGGGGAGAAGATGGTTGTCAAAAAAGTGGTGAAGATGTAATCATCGAATTACGAATTCATACTAATATACGAATTACGAATCCCGCTGCGAGGCGGGATTTTTTTTGTTGGGAGAAATGGGTTAGTTTTACATCTGCAAATTAAAATCTGATACAATGAAAAAAATTCTACTTGTATTAATTCTGTCCAACCTGCTGAATATTTCTAATGTTTACTCATGTCATTTTTCACTCAGTTATATCTCAGGAACACCAGTGGATAATGGAAATGGGACATATACAATTACAATTCATATTTGTTTAGGGCTTACAGAAAATTGGGGAGGTACTACACATTTTGATTTGACACCAGTTGGAGGAACATTTACAAATATTGTCAGTTTCGTACCAGCATCACTTGTCAGTAATTATACCTTTTGTGATTCAATGTACTATTCTATGTCACCGCCTGTTTGTGTAGGAAACATAACCTCTGTTATGGCAACAGCAGGGGGAGCGCTCAATGCTTCACAGAACATACTCACCTATACACAGGTGTCATCAGTTCCTGTAGGTTGTCCGATAATCCTTGCATGTAATGGTAATATGTTTCCATTTATTCCGGATGATAATAATGCAGTGAATGTGAATAATAATCCAGATTCTCTTTGCTGGGATATTACTATGACAACCAACGGATATCCATTCTATATATCTTTTACGGGGGCAGAACATAGTATTGGTCCGGATACGCAAATGACTGCGCCATTTGGTTGTATCGAGTACGATACATTGCCACAAATTCCTACTTATATTCCATCGGTTCAAACAGATAATTCTGATTTATTCATTGTTTCTAATCCGGTCTTGAATGAATTAACAGTTCAAAGTTCAGAGTTCAAAGTAGAAAGTATAGAGATTTATAACGCACTCGGGCAGCAGGTTTACAACTCATCACTCATCTCTCAAAATTCATCACTCTCAATTGATGTTTCCCAATGGCATGCAGGAATATATTTTGTCCGTGCGAGAAGCGATAAGGAAATTATAACGAAGAAGATTGTGTTGAGCAGGTGATGTTCCTGTTATTCAATTTCCCGAAAATATTATTTTTGCCCCAATCAATAATTCAATAACTCTATATCCTGCTGGCACGATATTAGTTTTGTGCACCAACTTTGAACTTTGAACTTTAAACTTTAAACTAACTAAAATGAAATCAAAACTCTTACTTCTCGCTGCGCTTGCATTTCTTGTAATGCGCGCCTCAGCCCAAACCGGCAACCTCATCGTCTTCACCGAAGGCGGAGAAAAGTTCTCCCTTGTGCTCAACGCTGTTCTGCAAAACGCCACACCCGAAACCAACGTGAAGGTGACCGACCTGCCTGCCAGTCCCGATTTCCCAACGGGCTACAAAATGAAAATCATTTTTGCCGATGCAGCGCTTGGCACAAAGGACTTCAACACAGCCATTGACAACGGAATTCAGCGCACCGTCACCATCAGGAAAAATAATAAAGGCGAATATGTTCAGCGCATGATAAGCGATGTTCCGCTTGCCCAGGCGCCCGCTACTCCTGCAACACAGGTTGTTCATGTGTACAGCACAACACCGCCTCCGGCATCAACCACAACAACTTCCACCACAATTTCCAAAACCACCACCACCACAACTACAGGCACTCCTGCTCATGGAGAAAATGTCAATATCAACATGGGAGTGAACATGGGCGAAACGGGTGGAGGAGTTAATGTTAATGTTTCAGGCATGGACCCGAACATGTCAGGTACTTCGCAATCCACCACAACCACAACACACAGCACGACCACGAGCGGATACAACGAACCGCCTCCGCCACCGCCTGCACCGCGTTCTTATGTTCCGGGATACACCGGTCCCATCGGCTGTCCTGTGCCAATGGGACAAGGTGATTTTACCGATTTTAAAAATTCTGTTTCGTCCAAGTCATTCGAAGAAAGCAAACTCACCATCGCCAAGCAGGCGCTCAACAACAACTGCCTCATTTCATCCCAGGTGAAAGAAGTGATGCTGCTCTTCACCTTCGAGCAAACCCGCCTCGACTTTGCCAAGTATGCTTACAGCCGCACCCATGACATCGGCAACTACTTCAAAATAAATGATGCCTTCACCTTCGAGTCGTCCATTGATGATTTGAACAACTACATCGGCAGCAACAGGTGATAAAATATTTTTGCCTCACAATGAAAGAGTCCTCCGCGATTGCCGAGGACTCTTTTTTTAGGAACCAACAATGAAAAGAAACCTGTTGCTTGCCGGAACGTTGTTCGCCCTGCTTGCTGTTCTTGCAGGCGCATTCGGTTCTCATGCGCTGAAAAGTATTCTTTCGCCTGATGATTTAACAGTATATGAAACCGCAGTGCGTTACCAGTTCTATCATGCGCTTGCATTGCTCTTTACTTCATTATACTTGAATGAAAGAAATGCCGGGTTCACACGGTTCGCGGGAATTCTTTTTGCATCAGGAATAATTTCATTTTCCGGGTCGCTGTATCTCATCACCTATTTTAAATCGCAAAGCATTTCCATCCCTCTTCCCGTTGCCCTTGCCACTCCGCTGGGTGGAGTAATGTTTGCATGCGGATGGCTTGTGCTTGCGGTTTCCGTTTTTAAAAATAAAATCTGAAATAATATGAAAGTGAAATTAGTTCTCGTTACGTTAATAATAATTAGCGGATGTCACTGCGAAAAGAAACCGGCAGCAACAATACCGGCTGAAGCTCCCAAGACACAGACGGTTCAAAGCGATGAAATTCAATCGCTCAATAATCTGTTGGTATCGTTTTACTCGAAGGGAAGCGGAATCAACCGCGAGGCAGCAGGGAAGTTCGATAATTTTTTAATGGAATACATACGCAAGACCAATACAAAAATAACCTACAAAAAAACAGGATGGGGGCGGGAAGGAGAGCTGGATTACTGCATTTCCCTGTCAGTTATGAACAGTGAACAGCGGAGCAAATTCATAACTGCGGTAAAAGACAATCTCCGCCAGGTGGAATTGGTTCACCTCTTTGAAAACCACCCTTGCAGGGATATGAAGTAAGTTGATAAAATTCCTGAGTAACGACCATCTTTTTTTATTTACTTTGCCCCCAATCAAACAGAAAAATCATGAATGAATTTGGTATAAAGGCAAAGACCGCATCGGTTGCAGACATCGGATTAAAACACGTTGAAGATGCGTACTGGAATCTCACTCCTGCAGAGTTGGTGGAAGAAGCGATAGTCCGCGGTGAAGGTATGCTCACCGACACAGGCGCGCTTGCCGTTGACACCGGTAAATTTACCGGGCGTTCACCGAAGGATAAATTTCTTGTCTGCGATGAGATGACTGCCGGTCCGGTTTGGTGGGGCGACATCAACATTAAATTTTCTCCTGAGGATTTTGACACGCTTTACAACCGCGTGACTGCATACCTCACAGGCAAAACAATTTATGTGAAAGATGCATTTGCCTGCGCTGACCCGAAATACCGTTTGAGCTTACGCGTGATAACCGAGTATCCATGGCAGAATCTTTTTGCTAATAATTTGTTTCTCCGTCCTACGAAAGAAGAAATCCTGAAGGCAAGATGGGACTGGACGATTATTGCCGCACCCGGATTTCAAGCCGAGCCAGAAATTGACAGCACACGGCAATCAAATTTTGCTGTCATCAATTTCACAAAAAAAATTATTCTTATTGGCGGAACCGCTTACACCGGAGAAATCAAAAAAGGAATTTTCACCGTGCTGAATTTTCTTCTGCCTCATGTTCATGAAGTTCTTTCCATGCATTGCTCCGCTAACATGGGCGAACAAAACGACACCGCGATTTTCTTCGGCTTGTCAGGAACAGGAAAAACTACCCTCTCAGCCGACCCGCACAGAAAACTCATTGGTGATGACGAACACGGCTGGAGCGATGAAGGGGTATTTAATTTTGAAGGCGGATGTTATGCCAAGTGTGTGAATCTCTCCAAAGAAAAAGAGCCGCAGATTTTCAGTGCGGTTCGTTTCGGTTCACTCATTGAGAACATAGAATTCTTCCCTCACACTACTACGGTTGATTACGACAACATCACCAAAACAGAAAATACCCGCGTGGCATACCCACTTCACTTCATTGAAAATGCTCTTGAACCATCTGTGGGACCGGAACCCAAAAATATTTTCTTCTTAACCGCAGATGCTTTCGGTGTGCTACCTCCCATCTCGCAGCTTGATGCAGGGCAGGCGATGTATCATTTCATCTCGGGCTACACGGCAAAAGTTGCAGGAACTGAAGTTGGAGTTACCGAACCACAGTTAACTTTCTCTGCTTGTTTCGGAAAAGCATTTCTTCCGCTTCACCCGACTCGCTATGCTGAGTTGCTTGGAGAGAAAATGAAAAAGAAAAAAGTGAATGTGTGGCTTGTGAACACAGGATGGAGTGGCGGTTCCTATGGTCTTGGCTCTCGCATAAAACTTCCTTATACCCGCGCGCTCATCACTGCAGCAATGAACGGGGAACTCGATAAAGTTAAATACGAAACACTTCCTGTCTTCGGATTAAACTT
>DATDOJ010000082.1:0-12689 GCA_035293345.1 Bacteroidia bacterium | reverse complement strand
GTTGTCATGAAAGTAGGGGCAAAAGATTTTTTGCCCCTACAGCACCGCATGGCATGGAATGGAAAAACGAATTCATCCGCCTGCTCGACCCGCTTTCACTACGGAAATTTTTTCCGCCCGACCTTGCTCATGCCATCGAACGCTACATGAACAACCCCGCTGCATCAAGCTGTACCGATATAAACCTGATGCGCGCTCTGAAAAAATACGATGACGATAAAGACAAAAACATTTTCCACCTCGAAGATTTGCCGCTCGAATCCGTTTTCCGATTAGCAGATGAAAAAAACAAAGCGCGTTACCGCAAAGGAGAACGTCTCAGGAAAAGATTCCGCTGCATAGAAATCAATTCCCAGACACTTTATCTCGTCAGCCCAATTGCGGAGGTGGAGTTAATTGAAATTCCGAAGAGCGCTTCCAAAAAAGTTGTTCAGCTTTCGGTATTCGATTTGGATTAGCTTAAATAAAAAGGAGCTGCAGATTCGCAGATTGAAATGGACTTTTTCAATATTAATCTGCAAATCTGCGGCTAACAAAACTCTTTCATACCTTTGATTCCTTCATCAACTTTGAACTTCAACCTTTGAACTAAAGAAATGCAAGACACTATGTTCGCTACCACAGAAAACCTGAAAGTTTCCCTCATGGCTGAAACTTTAATTGCCTCAGAGATTATCCGAATCGCTGCCGAGATAAATGAAAAAATAAAACAGGGAGAAAAAATCTACAACTTCACCATCGGTGATTTCGACCCGAAGATATTTCCCATCCCCGCAGAACTCGAAACAGAAATTGTTGCTGCCTACCACGACAAGCAAACTAACTATCCCCCGGCAAACGGAATTTTAGAATTGAGAAAATCCGTTTCAACATTTTTGCAGAAGCACGAAGGGCTCACCTATACGACTGATGATATTCTTATTTCAGCAGGTGCGCGCCCGCTCATCCATGCAACCTACACCACGCTGCTCGATGCCGGTGACACCGTTCTTTTTCCCGTGCCGTCATGGAACAACAATCACTACTGCCACATGGCTTCCGCCAAAGCGGTGTTCGTTGAAACAAGTCCCGACAATTTTTTCATGCCCTCTGCCGGTGAACTCGCTCCCTACATCAAAGACGCAGCAATGATTTCTTTATGCTCACCGCTCAATCCCACCGGAACCGTTTTCACCCGCAGCCAGCTCGAAAGCATCTGCGATTTAGTCCTCGAAGAAAATAAACGCAGAGAGGGCACCCGCAAGCCCCTCTATGTAATGTACGACCAGATTTACTGGATGCTCACCTTTGGCGAATCGCGCCACTACAATCCCGTGTCGCTGCGCCCCGAAATGAAAAACTACACCATCTTCATTGACGGCATTTCAAAATCCCTTGCCGCCACAGGCGTGCGTGTCGGCTGGGCATTCGGTCCCGCCAATGTCATAGACAAAATGAAATCCATCCTCAGTCACGTTGGAGCATGGGCGCCCAAGGCAGAGCAAGTCGCCACCGCAAAATATCTCGGCATGGATGGCGCGCTCAACAGCTACATCGAAAGCTTCAAATCCCAAATCAGTCAGCGTCTCGAATATTTCCACAAAGGATTCCGCAAGCTGCGCGAAGCCGGCTTCAAGGTAGATGTCATTGCACCGCAGGCAGCCATCTATTTCACCGTCAAGCTCGACCTCTGCGGAAGCGTTACTCAGGACGGGCGGCAGCTCACCACCCAAGCCGATGTCACCCGCTACCTCCTCGATGAAGCCCGTCTTGCCCTCGTGCCCTTCTATGCCTTCGGCTCTCCCGAGCACTCATCGTGGTATCGCCTCAGCGTAGGCACCTGCAACCTCTCCGAAGCCGACAACGTCATGAACTCCCTCAGGGCAGCGCTGTTAAAACTGACAAGTCAGTAAATAGAAATAATGAATGTTGAATTTTGAATGTCGAACGTTGAAGTGAAAAAGTTCATCATTCATAATTCAGCGTTCAACATTCGACATTTAAAAAGTTTTTGGAAACGAACATTAGTAATTCTCACAACCTCCACGCCCGCTTTTCGTTCCGCTACACTCCACTGCAATCGGGTTTAGCTTAGCGGGTTCTGTAATTCTCTCAATCTTTTCAAAAGGGTTATATCTTCACTAACTTTCTTGTAGCCAAATTATTTTTCTCATTCCTCACCGAAACAAAATAAATTCCAGCGCGCTGATAGCTTAAATTTATTTCTGTTTTTTCTGAAACGATTTTTTGCTCGTAAATTTTTTCTCCGAGCATATTGTAAATCTCTATTCTGTTTATACTGCCACTGCCAACTACTACTGTGAATTTCCCCTCAGTCGGATTTGGGAAAATTTCAAAGCCGAATTTTGAACTTTCTATCTCATCAACTCCGTTAGAAATACAAAATGTAATTACATCCCCACCCGATTGAATATTTGCTCCAATAGAAGACTGATTTAGCTGAGAAGATGTTGTTAAAAGAACATTAGCTGTTTGAATAGAATATGTCCCAACCGTTACGGAGGGTGGATATTCATTACAACCACTTTTACCTAAAGAATCTGTTTTTACTACATAGATGTCAAGATTGAAATAATAATGGTCTATACCAATAGAGAAGGTATCAGCAGTAAATCCTGTAAATATATTTCCTCCATCTGATGTTGCAGCGACACTTTCTCCTTCACTTGCAGGTTTACCCGTAAAAGAATTTGTCCAAAGTGTGTCAGCAGTTGAATCTGTCCTGATTAAAAGTACTTTCTCGGTTGCATATGCTGAATCGTAATAATTGCCCATCAAAGTAAATCCTCCGTTTAAAGTTTTTGAAATACTTATCGGACGGCTTTCTCCAATAGGATTCGAAAACGTTTTGCACCACAAAGGGTTTCCCTGAAGGTCTGTTTTTAATAAGAACAAAAAATGGTTCGAAGAAGTTGGATAATCTGTGCTTTGCCCTGCAATTACAAAGCCATCCGAGGTTAATTCAATTGCATTAGCAATTGGGTACCTTAATACAACAAACATTTTTGACCACAACAGATTTCCATTTTGATCTACTTTCATCAACGATACATAAGAACGACCATTATTTAAAGTATCATTGACTTCCCCAGTAACAATATAATTAGAATCATAAGCTTGTTTTACATCTGTAAACCAAGATCCAGCAATTCCGCTATAAGTTCTTGTCCATAAAGTATCTCCGTTCTGATTTAATTTCAGTAGCAAGCTTCTTTGTTGAGTCGAATCGCTGTGACCTGCAGCAATAAAATTACCATCATGAGTTTCTTGAATAGAACTAATGATATTCGTTTCATTAATGTTACCGTAATTTTTTGTCCAGACAATATTCCCGGAAGCATCTGTCCTGATGAAATATAAAAACGCTGTAAAGTTTGGACTGGTTATATTATAAGCTGATACGATAAATCCGGAATCGCTTGTTTGTGCAATGCCGTAAGAGTTTCTGAACAGAACAGTATCACCAATTATTTTAGTCCATAAAGTATCTCCCACGTTGTTTATTTTAACTAAATAAATCGCCCCAACAGGACTCTGAAAACTTGTAAAACCCGTAAAAGCATAATTCCCGTCATTTGTTTGAATAACGCTAAATGCGCGGTCATTGCCACTGCCACTTAATTCACCAAAAGTTTTTTGAAACATCACTTGTGTAAATGCTGTCTCAGCGTAAAACAATAAAAGAAGTATAATTAGAAATTGTTTTTCCCTTTTCATAAATTTTCTTTTTCGTCAGAACGTTCGTCTTACCATTTTTATTTTCCTCAAAAGTAATCCTTATTCCCAAAGAACTAAAAGAATTCTCTGAGGTTAACCACAGTTTTATACTTTTGCAAAAAAATAACATGCGGGCCAAAACCATTTCCGTTCCGGAAAATTCAATCATAGAAATTCTCAAATCGCTGCCGGAAAATATCCTGTCCGATATTTTCTGGAAAACTTTTGTGCATAACGATACTACTCCTTTAAGCCAGGAAGAGAAAAAAGATATCAGCAAAGCCAGAAAAGAATACAGCCGGAAACAATCGGTGAAATGGCAGGATATCAGATAGAGTTTTCCACGCGGGCTGCCAAAGAATACAAGCGGCTTCCGCAAAACATCAAGACCTTTGTTGATGTAGCGCTTACCAAACTTTCGGAAGGCGGGCACCTGGACATTAAGCCGCTGAAGGGGGAACGAAATACATACAGGATTCGGGTTGGTTCTTACAGAATACTGTACCTCAAAATTAACGACACATATCTTATTGTCCGCATTGCTCACCGTCAGAATGTTTACAATTAACGTTAACGATTAAAGTTCTGTGCCGCCAGAACTTCCGTCCCGCCATTTTTGTTTTCTCAAAAGTAATTCTTTCCAAAAACAAAAAGGAGAACCCCGTCCTCCGTTCCAGGTACGTTATGTTCCAAATTTACCAAAACTCACAAATTTGCTTAAAAAAGACTAAAATAACCTGAACGGAGAGGTGTTTTACCTGTTCATCCGGGTATTTAGCCTGCATGAGCGGGTTATTTACATGAATGGAGAGGTAATTTACCTGGATGAAGAGGTAACTTACCCGGATGTCCGGGTCTTTTACCTGAATGAGCAGGTTGTTCTACCCGGATGAGCAGGTCTTTTCCCTGCCTGTGCATGCTTTTTACCCGGATGAGCGGGTGCTTTACGCGGATGTCCGGGTTTTTTGTACGGACTTCCAATCTTTATAAACGGATATATATGGGAAAGAGCCCGAAGAATAAAAAAACCACGCCTGCATTTTTCGTTACTTTGCATCCATGCAAGACCGGTATTGTGTGATAATGGCAGGAGGCATCGGCAGCCGTTTCTGGCCCCTCAGTCGCACCTCTCACCCCAAACAGTTTCTCGACATCCTCGGCACAGGCAAAACCCTGCTGCGGCAGACCTTCGAGCGCTTCAGCATTACCTGTCCGCCCGAAAATATTTTAATTGTCACCAGCGAAGCATACACAGAATTGGTGCAAAAGCAACTTCCTGAAATCAATCCCTCGCAAATTCTTGCCGAGCCGCAGCGCAGAAACACCGCTCCCTGCATTGCCTATGCCTGCAATAAAATTTACGCCCTCAATCCCAACGCCAATATTGTTGTCGCTCCCAGCGACCATTT
The DNA here is from genome assembly GCA_035293345.1 of Bacteroidia bacterium. Lineage (GTDB taxonomy): Bacteria > Bacteroidota > Bacteroidia > AKYH767-A > 2013-40CM-41-45 > 2013-40CM-41-45. The sequence goes on along the minus strand of DATDOJ010000082.1, from coordinate 7,563 downwards.
AATAAAAGACGAGCCGTCATTCATCAAGTCCATCGGCTATGCACTTGAGTTCACAAAGCACAACAAGGCGCTCGTCACCCTCGGCATCAAACCCGACAGACCGGACACGGGCTACGGATACATCCAGTTCAAGGAAGACGGCTCGGATGAAATGCTTCACATGCGCAAGGTGAAAACCTTCACCGAAAAACCCAACGAAGAGATGGCGAAGTTTTTTCTCAAAAGCGGGGACTTCCTCTGGAACTCAGGCATTTTTATCTGGAATGTGAAATCAATCCTGAAAGCATTTGACGACCACCTTCCTGAAGTGGCGAACCTTTTCAAAGAAGGCGCAGGTGTTTACAACACAGCAGAGGAGCAGGAATTTGTGAGACGAACCTATCCGCTCTGCACCAACATTTCCATTGACTACGGTGTGATGGAGAAAGCAAAAAATGTTTTCGTCCTCGCCTCCGATTTCGGCTGGAGCGATTTGGGAACATGGACTTCGCTTTACGAACATCTGAAACATGATGCATCAGAAAACGCAGTCACCGGAAATCATGTGATACTGGATGAAACAAAAAAGTGCATCATCAACATGCCCAAAGACAAACTTGTCGTCATCAAAGGGCTTGAAGATTTTATCATCGTGGAGTCGGATAATATTTTACTCATCTGCCCCAAATCGCAAGAACAGGAAATCCGCCAGCTGGTGAACGATGTGAAAATTAAAAAGGGAGAAAAGTTTACTTAACCTTATTCAGCAGTTACAATAAAATAATCCTTCTTACCTTTTTGGGCGAGGATATATTTACCGTTCAGCAAATCGGCAGAAGAAACCGTTGCGGTTTCGTCCACTTTGTTTTTGTTGATGGAGATGCCGCCCCCCTGAAGTGTCCTCCGTGCTTCGCCTTTCGATTTGAAGATACCGGTTTTCTCTGAAAGGAAATCAATGATGCCGATTCCAGTTTGCAACTCCGATTTTGACATGTTGCTTTGCGGCACGCCTTCAAATACGGAGAGGAATAAATCTTCGGAAAGTTTTTTCAAACTCTCTGTTGTTCCCTTGCCGAAAAGAATTTCCGATGCTTCCAATGCCAGCTGAAAATCTTTTTCGGAGTGAACCATCATGGTGACATCCTTTGAAAGTTCCTTCTGCAGAATTCTCAGGTGAGGTGCTTTATCATGCTCCGCTTCCATCAATTGTATTTCTTCTTTTCCTCTCAACGTGAAAATGCGGATGTATTTTTTTGCTTCCTCATCGGAAACATTGAGCCAGAACTGGTAGAACTTATACGGAGAAGTTTTCTTTGCATCGAGCCACACGTTTCCGGTTTCTGTTTTTCCGAATTTGCTTCCGTCCGGCTTTGTGACAAGTGGAATTGTCAGTCCCTGCGCATCAGGACCGCTAAGCTTTCGGATAAGTTCTACACCGGAGGTAATATTACCCCACTGGTCAGAACCACCCATTTGAAGCTTACAGTCTTTTTTGTTATACAAATGTAAAAAGTCATACGCCTGCATTAACTGATAATTAAATTCTGTGAAGGACATTCCGCCTTCTATCCGTCCCTTGACAGAATCTTTAGCAAGCATGTAATTGACAGTAAGAGATTTTCCTACTTCCCTAAGAAACCTAAGCAAGGTCATATCTTGAAACCAATCATAATTATTTAGAACCTCTGCTGGATTATACGATGATGAAAAGTCGAGAAACTTTTCAAGCTGCTTTTTGATGCATGCTTCATTGTAGCGTATAATATCCTCACGCAACAGATTTCTTTCTTCCGATTTTCCTGACGGGTCACCAATCATTCCTGTTGCTCCGCCAACGAGTGCAATAGGTTTATGTCCTGCTCGCTGAAAAAAAGTGAGCAGCATGATTTGCGCTAAACTGCCAATATGCAGCGAGTCCGATGTCGGGTCGAAACCGATATAGCCGGTGACGGATTCCTTAAGCAGTAATTCTTCCGTGCCGGGCATGATGTCGTGAATCATGCCGCGCCAGCGAAGTTCTTCAACAATATTTGTTTTCATTTCCATAATAATTCCGCCAAAGATAAAGGTTAAGTTTACAGAAGGGGCTTGTTGTTGTCGTTGCCTTAGATTGCATTAATCGGCTTTTCTGTAGTACTGCAATAACTTTACTTTATGAGAAAATACTTTTTCGTACTTTGCAAACCACTTGCAAACTTACTAACCCTTTAAATCTAAGGTGCCATGATTAAAAAATTACTCCTACTTCTTGCAGTTGTTTTCGGGTTGTCGCTGAATTCATTTTCACAATGCAACACGAACACGACTTCTCCTAATACATCGGCAACGGACTGTCAATGTCTGACGTCCACGCAAACCGATTGCGATTTGCTTCCGGACATAACTATTTCATGGCATGCAATTCTTAATTATCAAAGCGGACCGAATCAAAATCCTGCCACTGAAAAACTTAATGTGACAGGCGCCACTCCGAACATCGGAGTAGGACCGCTGACCGTTGAAGGAAGATATAACGGCTTGTATTATTATGTCTGTGGTCCCGATACATTTTCAAATTCAACGAACAGCTACGTGTGTCCTGACGGTTCAAATCCAAAACAACTTATCAGGCAGCGGGTTTGGCATAAGAACGGAAGCGACATGACCTACTACGACCGTCCTGCCGGAACCATGACATACCACACCGGGCACAATCACTATCACGTTGATAACTGGGGAGTGTTCACGCTGCGCTACCAGCTTGCCGGTGAACCCAACCCGCTCAATTGGCCCATTGTTGCAACCGGTGCAAAACTCGGATTTTGCTTGATGGATTATTATTCATGTCCCAGCAGCTCTGCTGCCAATCACTGCAAGGATGATAACACGGTTTACAACCAGGGAAATAATCTCAATACGTCTGCACAGTTTCCGAATTATGGTCTCGGGGGCGGTTCTTATTCCTGCGGTGTGTCTGAGCAGGGAATCTCATCTGGCTGGGAAGATGTGTATGACGAAGGACTTTCGCTGATGTGGATAAACATGCCACCCAATCTTTGCAACGGACAATATTGGATAGTGATGGAAGTTGACCCAGACGATTTTTTCCTAGAGTCAGATGAAAATAATAATTTCACTGCAGTGCCTTACACCATCACTCAATGGAATGCAAGCGGAACACCTGTTGCAACAGTTTCTCTCAGCCGCCAGTCCCCGGTAATATGCCAGGGCGAAAATATTACCCTGACTGCCAATGCCGGCTCATCGTTTTTGTGGAGCAACGGAGCAACCACGCAAAGCATTACGGTCAATGTTGCCGGAACATATAATGTGACGGTGACAACCAATTGCGGAACCACGGCATCGCTGCCGGTTAATGTTGAATACGCCCCTTCACCGCTTTCAACAACCGGTGATACAGTTTGTGTGTCGGGAAGCGGAACACTGTTAGCCACTACCGCAGGAAGCGGAACCATTACATGGAAAGACAGTTTGGGAAATGTTGTAGGTGCCGGTACTTCTTTTACAACTCCTGTTTTGACTTCGACCACTACCTATTATGCCACCACATCAAACAACTATGTTGACACCACTCATGTTGGTCCTATGGAAAATACCTTTGGCTTGGGTGCAAATCATAACACCGTGCAATATTTGGTATTTAATGCTTTGTCTCCCATTAATCTCATATCGGTAAAAGTATTTGCCAACGGAGCAGGTAACCGCACCATTGAATTGCAGGACAACACCGGAGCTGTGATTCAAACAACTACGGTGAATGTTCCCGCTGGCGAGAGCCGTGTTAACCTGAACTGGAGTGTTCCCGCTGGAACGGGCTATCGCCTTGCAGGAACAGGTGCCTCCATTAATCTTTACCGCAACAACAGCGCATTGGTCAGCTACCCTTATACTGTGAACGGAGTGATTTCCATCACAGGTTCTTCCGCAGGAGCAACGTATTATTATTTCTTTTATGACTGGGAAGTTGAAGCGGAAAATCAATCGTGCGTATTCTCTGAACCGGCAATCTTCATGGTTGACGCGTGCCTCAGCGTAGGCATGAATCCGGATCCGAGTAACGCAGTAAGTGTTTATCCGAATCCGGCTTCAGGTCAGTTTGATGTCACTCTTTCCCTGCCGGCTTCCTCAAGAGTCAGCATCGGAGTTCTTGATTTAATGGGAAGGAAGGTCTATGAAAGCAATCCCACAGAAATGATTTCCGGCTCGTTTAAGGAAACCATAAGCACATCCGGAATAGGAAAAGGAGTGTTCATGCTTCGGGTGACTGTGGATGACAAACAGTATCTCAGAAAATTAATTTTAAACTAAAGGGTTTTCATGATTCTTCTTTTCAGGCGAATGCTTCCGGTTCTTTTAGCCGGAAGCATTTTTTTTAATTCTTCTGCTCCCGCGCAGCCGGCATGGACTATTTATAATAATGTCAACTCTCCGCTGCTCATAAATACCATTCGCTGCATAACCATTGACAGCCAGAACAGGAAATGGATTGGCACCGACTGGGGGCTTGCCATCTATGACGATGTCAACTGGACCATTGACACCATCGGTAATTCCGGACTTCCCGACAACAACATACGCTGCATAACATTTGACCCTTCAGGCAATGCATGGCTTGGCACATTCAACAGCGGAGCCGTGAAATATGACGGCACAACATGGACCATATACTCATCAAGCAACTCCGGTTTACCTAATGATTTTGTAAAAGGAATTGCTTTCGATACTGCAGGGAATCCCTGGTTTGCAACGGCTGATGGACTGGCAACCTATGACGGTTCTATTTGGAAAGTATGGAACATGAGTAACTCTCCGCTGCTTTCAACTAACATCGCCTGCATTGCTGTGGGAAGCAATGACATGAAATACCTCGGCACATTCAACGGAGGGTTTTATAATTTTGATGGCGACACCACATGGCAGGCGTTCAGCCACATTGATAACACATTGCCGGACAACACCGTTCTTTCCATCGCCTTCGACAGTGTTGGTTCGCGCTGGTTAGCCATGCCTGCCCAGGGAATAATTGCCCTTGACGATGTCGCTCCGCCTCAATGGTCGAGCACAACCAATTCATTAATCCCGACAGACGCTATCGTTCACATCATGGTTGACAGTTTGCAGAAAAAATACTTGTGTTCGCAGGATGAGGGATTCATCATTTATGACGGAACTTTCTTTACCAAATATAATTCTTTCAATTCTCCCATGCCCGATGATTATACGCTGTGCACAGCCAAAGACCACAACGGAATTCTGTGGGTGGGAACCTACAATGGCGGCTTGGTGCGCGTGGATGAATTGCTGCTGGCGGTTGAGAATGCAGCAGAAGAAATTTCATCGTTCACAATTTATCCCAATCCGGCAAGCAAGCAGTTGGCAATAAGCAATTGGCAGTTGGCAATGAACAAAATTGAAGTTTATGATTTTAATGGAAGACAAGTTATTATTCAAGAGCATCCTGAAAAACACAGTCAACAAATCATCGTTGACGTTTCATTTCTTTCGCCCGGAATTTATTTTCTCCGCATTTTTTCTGACAGCGGAAGTGAGACGAGAAAGTTTGTGAAGGTGCAGTGAGAATTTTTGTTTCATAAAAAAAGATTCTCCCGAATCCCCCGGAAGAATCTTTCCACCCGCTCCTGTTCTTTTTTACTGCACCACAATGCTCACCGAAGCACTCCAGCTTGCCGTGCCTCCGGGAAGAATGGCGCGGAAACGGAAATAGGTTCTCACATCAAGGGTTAATCCGCTGGCTTTGGTTTTGGCTTGCAGGGTGGAAGACAAGTCGGTCCATGTTGTGCCGTTGGTGCTCATCTGCCAGTCGTAGGAAGCGCGTTTGCCTGCCGACTTTCCCGTGAGAATTACTTCGCCCGATACGGGACTGTTCTTCACCGCAAGAGGCGGCTTCACATGAACGCCATTCACTTTGAGAGAAAATCCTGATGCATTAATGATGGCGATTGCTGTGGCTTCATCCACTGCATTGTCTGCCTGGTTCTGCACGTAGTTCTCCAGGCCGTGAATATCGGTGAGCACAACGTCATACTTCAAATTGCGCGCGGCAGCGCTGCCCACCACACGCGTTTCAGCAGTCACCTGAGCTGATTCAAGCGCGCCTATGCCAAGTGTTACCGTTGCCAGCGGTGGGTCGGGCGTTCCGAAAAACCCGGGGCTGTTAGTAATGTCGAGCACAATTGCTTTTGCCTTCAGAATGAAGTCACCGATTCGCCTGAAGTTCCTGATGAGGAAAACAGCGAGAGGTCTTTTTTTTGATTTTGCCATAACGTTAAGTTTTTAATAGTTAGAAATATTTGTTTAATGATTTATACACTACTATTCCACTTACCCCCGAAAACGGGACATGATTTTGAAAAAATATTTTTTTTCTTTATCTTTTCTTCATAATCGCCCGGCAGCGGACATGTCCTCAGCGTCAGTGGAGCCGTCCGCTTCCTCTGTGGAGTCGTCCTCAGCGTCAGTGGAGCCGTCCGCTTCCTCTGTGGAGTCGTCCTCAGCCGCTGTGGAGCCGTCCACTTCCTCTGTGGAGCCGTCCTCAGCCGCTGGGGAGCCGTCCATTTCCTCAGTGGAGTCGTCCTCAGCCGCAGCGGAGCACTCCATTTCCTCTGTGGAGTCGTCCTCAGCCGCTGTGGAGCACTCCATTTCCGCTGTGGAGTTGTCCTCAGCCGCAGTGGAGCCGTCCATTTCCGCTGTGGAGTCATCCTCAGCCGCTGCGGAGCCGTCCATTTCCGCTCAGGACGCATCCAAAAATGCAGGTGCCAGTCCGAAAATTAAAAAGGGTGATGAAAAAAATATTGTTTTGCCTGCACTTTCAGGTGATGCGCAGCGAAGAATAATCGGAGCCGTATTTACCGGCAAGGTGCGTGTGCAATTTGCCGAGCGCCCTGCGCATGCAATGGCGCACGCTGTCGGGCTTGAGGTGCAGCGCCTGCGACACCTGTTCAACGCTCATGCCCGAAATAAAAACCATGTGCAGTATTTTGTGCGCCTGCGCGGGGAGCTTGTCGAGCAGGCGGAGAAGAAATTTTTTTTCTTCCTCATCCATGAGCGGAACAGCGGGGCTTTCTTCCTGCGGCTCTGCTGGCGCGCCCTCCTTCGGATGAACGTAGTGATGCTCTGTGCGCAATATGCGCATTGCCTGTTTGTAGGCAATGGTGTTGAGCCATCCGGTGAAATCGCCTTCTTCGTGATATTGCCCGCTGCGGATTTCGCTCCATGCCGCAATGAACGTTTCCTGCATGGCATCGTTAACCAGCGTGGTGCTGTGCAGCAGGTGGTAAAGATATGGACGCAACCGTTTTTTGTGGCGCTCAAAAATAATGACAATACATTTTGATTCTCCGTTGCGAAAAGCAGCAACGAGCTTTGCATCAATAAGGTTATCCGTACTGCGCTGAAGCAGTGCCGATATTTTTTTGATTTTATTTTTCATTTGACACTCCTTTTTTGTGGAGGGTCAATTCCCTGTGAATGCGGGGAACCGGAGCGTCATTTTTTCATAGAGGCGGATTTTGATTACGGGGTTATAACGGAAAAAGAGAAAAATTATTTTAAGGGCGGAATAAC
>DATDOJ010000081.1:0-5031 GCA_035293345.1 Bacteroidia bacterium | reverse complement strand
ATGACTTGTTGTGGTGTAAGAAAGGATTCCATCTGTTACCCCGTTCTTACGTTTTATCTTTCCTATTCTTATTAATACGTCACAAATTTTATTAACTGTCAATTGTCAATCTTACGTATTTTCAATCAGCATTGGTATAATGATTTTGATACATGGGTGCATGACCAGAAGCTGCTCGATAAAATAAAAGCGAGCGATGTGTTTTCTCAAACGGATGCCACCATCTGGAATATGGATTTTGAGCGCGACACTCCAACGAAGCTTTCTGCGTCCATCGCAGCAGAAGTGTTTGCACTCATTGCTGCCGGTCAGGGCACGGGCAAATTCGATATTCGCCTTCGCTCCCAGGAAGATTCGAGCCGCGCAAGCATTGCCACCGATGCCGGAGCTGACAGCGTTCAGTATGCCTGGGCTGTGGTGGACAAAGCAGAGGATGCCATCACCGACCCGAACAGCAAGTTGCTGCAGAGGGCAATATCAACCAAGGCGCATTTCGAATTTGATGCAGGCACCGAAAACCAGGCAAAGTGGCTGGTGATTTATTTCCGGTGGTTCAATACGAGCTATCCGCAGTATGCAGGCGGCTGGAGCGAAATGCATCTTCAGGTGATTGGATAAGGGAATGTTCTTTCTTCACTTTCAGGAAAAACATCAGTAAGCAAACTTCCTGCAAACGGATTTTTGCCTGTCCGAAATGCGAAGCATATAAATGCCTTCGCTGAGAAAAGCCCGAATTGTTACAGTGTTCTCTTTAAGCCCGCTGAAAATATCCCGGTAAACTATTCGCCCGGTTGCATCGAGGATTTCAAAAGTGATTTTGCCCGAAGCGTTTCCTGAAATGCCTGCGGAAATATTTCCATCAGCATTAGCATTCACAAATAAAATGGAAAGCCCGTCATGAGAAATGCTGACAGGAACTACCGGAGAGAAAGAAGCCGTTCCGTCAAAGTCAGTTTGCTTTAATTGATAATAGGACGAACCGTTTAACGGCTCTTTATCTTTTGCAGAATAATAATTCAAGGTGGAACTGTTGCCTGCACCATTGACATTTTGTAAATCATAAAATAAAAATCCGTCATTACTCCTCAGCACTGTAAAATAATTGTTGTTGATTTCAGAAGCAGTTGTCCAGGTTACATCCACATCCGTTCCGTTGTAAGAAGCATTGAAGTTTACGAGTTCTATCGGAAGCGGGTTCGCTGTGCTAACAGATGAAAGTGTGAACGGGCTGAAAGAATTTACTGCTGCGCTCGTCACAGTTCCTGCAGCAACAGTTCCCGTTGTTGCCGTGTTGCCTTCGTTTGCCCACAACGTGGTGTTGTATCGCGCAACGCGCAAATCGGAAAGCAGCGTTACTTCGCAGCTTGTCGCATCCCAACTGAGGGTTACGTTCTTGTTGAGCGTTCCACCGGTTCGGTCAATAATCCAATACTCGCAGGCGGTGATGTGGTCAAGTGTCACATCAAGCACATTTCCATAAACCGACTGAGGATTGACAGAAAAATATTCTGCTGTAAAACTGTTCGGCTCTGTAAGCGTGACATCATCCACAGCAAATGACGGGTCGCTGCCCGAGCCGTCACCATTGTTAACCCAGCGGAATCCGATTTTAACAGTGCTGTTGTTGTTTGCGGAAGGCGGCAGCAAAACAGAATACGTTGCCCATCGTCCCTGTCCTGATGTGCACGTGGTTGATTTCGGAATGTGTGAAAGATGTTTCCAGCCGGAGCCGGTGTTAATCACTACCGTTGCGTAATCAGTTCCTACGGTTTGTCCGCTGAGCAGATAAGAGAATGTCAGAACAATATCTTTTTTCCCTGTGAGATTAATCGTTGGCGACTCCGCTCTTTTGTCGGTGGCTTCAGCATTTGTGGAAGCATCGTAAGCCGCACCGCAGTCACCCGTGGGACAAAACAACCAGCCGGCAGTTGATGCTGAAACATTGCCGATGTGGATAGTCCGGTTGGTGAGCGAGCCGTTCGAGAGGCATCCGTCACCGCAATTGGCGACTCCCGTTCCGGCTTCTGTGGCGCTGAGGAAAAACTGATTGGCAGTTGCACCGTTTGTTCCGGTGTTCGTTACCGTCCATGTTCCATTCGAACCGATGTATCCGTTAAGAGACATTCCTTGTGTACATCCGGCTCCGAACGTTTCATTCCAGAAAGCAGATGCAGCAGTTCCTCCTGCCAAAATTCCTGCCTGACGATAGTTGGAATTTTTTCCAATGGGAAAAGTAACTGCTGCTTCACCAAGTCGTCTCACAGGTCCCGAAACAAAACTGCTGTTGGAAACCCCTGTGATTGTGGTGGCAGTATTCAGGATTAAAAAATTTGTGGAGGATGAAATAATATTTTGCAGTGTCAGCGTGAGGTTATTGTCAACCGCAACAATCCTGTTAAGCGTTACATGGTTGGCTGATTTATTTATTGTGAGTTTATAAATGTTAAGAATACCACTTCCGGAAATTGATTGTGTGTTGGGTCCGCTGAACTGAATGGTTCTGTTGTTTGCTGTTCCGTAATTGATGGTTCCGTCAACAATCAGTTGTCCCTTCAGGTCGAAACCGGTTCCGTCAATCCTCAAAACAGAATTGTTGCGGACAATCAGATTGCCGTTCACAGGAATAAGCGTTGCGTTGGTGCAGATATTTTGAAAGTCAACAATGCCTGTTCCTGTTCCGCCAATATCTAAATGACCGAGTATGCGGGGGTAGTTAGTATTGCCCATGAATGTTGCACCCACTGTAGTTATCCATGGCGCAGCAGTCGTGTTTTCAATCGTGAGATTCGGATAATAGGAGCCGTTGACGGTTGTTAAAACGGGAATTGCAGTTCCTGTTTTTCGGAGAATCCAATTCGCGGTGGCGGGAATCGTGCTCATCCCTCCGCTGTAATTTAATCTCCACGGGTCAGAAGCTCCACCGCCTGTGCGCAGCATGGTTGCGTTCGCTCCTAATATCCAGGTAGGTGAACCGCTCCATGTAATGGTCGTGCTGGCATCAATGAAAGTTCCGTTCACTGTCAAATCAATTCCTGTTCCGTTAGCAATGGTCAATGTGCCGCCCGAATAATTGAGAGTAGCTCCTGCATCAACAACAACCTGGTCAGCCGTTGTGATTGCGGTGATGTTCACCGTGTGAGGACTTCTGATGGTAACCGTATTTGCCGTGTTTGCAGGAGTTGCAGTGGCAGATCCCCAGCACGTCATTCCGTCTGCCGATGATTCCCATGTTGAATTCGCGTTCCAGTTTCCGGATTGAACTGAGCGAAAATGCCAGGTGGTCTGCGCTCCGCCTGATTGAATATTGGTGATGGTGAAATCATCTATTCCGAGTCCCTGGGCGTTCGTATAAGTTGTTCCGGAGGTAACGGAATAATTCCATGCAAGGTAAAGCGAGCCGCCCGAAGCAACTGTTAGAGTGACAGTGCCAAAAACAGGTGTGTTGCTGCCGGGAGCGGAAACGTAACCGTTGTTCGAACCATCGGCAGCGAAGGATGTTGTGAACGAAGCGCCTGCTGAAGTCCATGTGCTTCCGTCAAGTGAGTAATACATCTGTATGGTATAACCGGAAGCATTCGAACCCATCCTGTATTTCTCAACATTATATGATATGTCGAAGTTTGTTATGCCGCAGGCACCTGTATTAATGAAGTATGAATAAAGATTGCCGCTCGAAGTTCCTGTACCGGAAGAAAGAAAGCCAATAGCTCTTTCGGTTGAAGTGGTTGGGTCTCCGGCTGCGTAATTGTAGATGCCTTGTGTGGCGCCAGCGCTCATGTTATCACCGGCACGTTGTTCGGTAGCTCCAACAGCAGCGCCATACGTGCCGACTGTCCGTGCAGAATTAATCTTATCCACGCGCCAGTCCGTTGGAACAGTTGCCGTAGCCGATGTGCCAATGGTAAAGTTTTCAGATGCTGTTGAGCCAACCTGTATGGAAATCTGCGCTGAAATATTTTCAAAAGAAAAAATCATAACCGTAAGATGAAGTAACCGCAAAACCTGGTTACGCATGCGAGAAAAAATTCCTGCCCCGGTTTTCATGATGATTATTTACTCCTTCAAACATAATTTTATTTTCGTTTGCGCCAATTATTTCTTGACGAAATTACAAACCGAAAATGTGATTGTTTGTTAATTTTATCTTATTGAATTGAAAACAAATACACGTTACCCGTCTTAAATCATAAGCGCCCTTAGGCACGTTATAATATTATTTCAGTTTTTTCGTTACAATCGGCAAACGTTTCTTTTATTTGTACTATGAAAAAAATATTTCTCCCGGTTATATTAATTGCTTTGCTCTCTTCTCATGCTTTGGCGCAGCTTGGCGGGCGCAGCGTGTTCGCGTTTCTCGACCTGAGTTCGTCTGCACGGATTGCTGCTCTCGGAGGAACATTTATTTCCGTTCGCGACAACGACCCGAATCCGGCAACGATGAATCCTTCGCTGCTCAAAAGCACGATGCATAACATGGTTTCATTCAGCGGTGTGAAATACCTTGCAGATGTCAAAGGAGGCGATTTTTCATACAAGCACGACTTTGAAAAACTCGGAACCTTCCAGGCGGCTGTTCATTACATCAACTACGGGAAGTTCGATGCAACCGATATTTACGGCAACATCAACGGGGAATTCACGGCAGCGGATTACGCAATGCAAATCGGCTGGGGCTATGCTGCGAATCGTTATTTCACTGTCGGAGCGGATGTAAAATTTATTTATTCGCATCTTGAAGAATATACATCAACAGGAATTGCCGGAGACCTCGGTGTAACTTTCGCAACCGACTCAGTGAGCGGATTTACGGCTTCCCTTCTTGCCCGCAATATCGGCACGCAATTAAAAATGTATAATGAGAACGGAGAGAAAGAGCCGCTGCTTGCCGAAGTGGACATTGCTCTCTCGAAAAAATTCCGTCATGCTCCGTTCCGCATCATTGCTACATACCGCCATCTCGAAAAATATGACTTCACCTATGAGAACCCTGTCGCTTCCCGGCAGGCCGACCCGATTACGGGGGAAAAGAAC
>DATDOJ010000080.1:0-3788 GCA_035293345.1 Bacteroidia bacterium | reverse complement strand
ACTGCCCGAAGGCGGCAGCGCTGCCATACGGAGCGACAAGGGATTATATTTTATAAACCCCGAAGGAACCGACCCGGATAAGCCCAGACAAATCTGGACGCAGGGCGAAACCCAAAGCAGCTCGGCATGGTTTCCCACTATTGATTCTCCCAACCAGCGCATGACGCAGGAGATTTATATCAACATTGACTCATCATATAAAACACTTTCCAACGGGCTGCTTGTATATTCCGTCAATAACCATGACGGCACCCGCACCGATTACTGGAAGCAGTCGCTGCCTGCCGCGCCGTACCTGACCATGATGGCTGTGGGGAAATATTCTGTTGTAAAGGACAAATGGAGAAACATAGAAGTGAATTATTATGTGGAGCCGGAATATGAAAAGTATGCGAAGATGATTTTCGGGAACACGCCTGAGATGATGGAATTTTTCTCAAAGACCATCGGGGTGGATTACCCGTGGGAAAAATTATCGCAGGTTGTTGTGCGCGATTTTGTTTCGGGAGCTATGGAAAACACTTCGTCAATTCTGCATGGAGAATTTCTCCAGCAGGATGACAGGGAATATCTCGATGAGACCTACGAAGATGTAATTTCTCACGAGTTGTTTCACCAGTGGTTTGGCGATTTGGTCACGTGCGAATCGTGGTCGAACATTCCGCTCAACGAATCATTCGCAACCTATGGCGAGTATCTCTGGAATGAACATAAGTACGGACGTGAGGCAGCAGACAAAGGGTTACAAAATGATTTAGGTGCGTATCTCCGCGAGGCGCAGCGCAAACAGGTCAATCTTATTCGCTTTGAGTATGATGAGCGCGAAGACATGTTCGACCGACACAGTTACCAGAAAGGCGGATGCGTGCTCCACATGCTTCGAAAGTATGTTGGTGATGAAGCTTTCTTCGCATCACTGAAATTATACCTCAACGAAAACAGATTTACTTCGGTTGAAATTCACAACCTCCGTCTCGCATTTGAAAAAGTAACAGGCGAAGACCTCAACTGGTTTTTCAACCAATGGTTTCTCAGCAAAGGACATCCCGACCTCGAAATAAATTATGAGTACAGCGATTCACTCAAGCAGCAGAAAGTAGTTATAGAACAAAAGCAGGTCACTTCATCTCACCTGTTCCGAATTCCTCTCGACATTGATTTTTATGTTAACGGAAAAGCCGAACGCCATCGCGTGGTTGTTGAAGAAGCAAAACAGGAATTCAAATTTTCTGTCGCGGCAAAACCTGACCTCATAAATGTTGACGCGGAGAAGATGCTTGCGTGTTCGAAGAAGGATAACAAGCCGATGACGGAATTTATTTATCAGTATCGCCACGCTCCGCTTTATCTCGACCGCTATGAAGCACTGCAGAAAGCCGGAAGCAACTATGCATCCGATTCAGAAGAAGCAAAGATGGTATTCGATGCTCTCAATGATAAGTTCTGGAATATCCGCATTCTGGCAATAAGAAATATTGCTCCACTCGCGAAGAAGAAAAAAGAGCAGACAAAGCCCGAACTCATTCGCCTAGCAAAGAGCGATGAGAAATCTGCCGTGCGTTCGGCAGCTATAGAAGCGCTGGTGAAATATTATTCTGATGATCCCGAAGCACCGGGATTGAAAACATTGTTCACTGAGAAGACGAATGATTTATCGTATGATGTTTCTGCAACGGCTCTGGATGCGTTGGCAAAACTTTCATCTGATGATGCGCTCAAACTTGCTTTCACAATGGAAAATAGTTCGAACGACCATGTTCTTTCTGCAGTAGCAGATTTGTATGCCGAGCACGGCACGCCAAAGAACGCTGAGTTTTTTCCGCGCGCATATTCGCAGAACAAAGGATACGGACGTTATCAAATTCTTATGTCTTACGGAGCGTATCTCCGCAGGCAGGAGGTGGCGCAGCTAACAGGCGGAATAACTTTCATCACCGACAAAGCGCGCACTGCCGAGCCGTGGTGGCTTCGCTTTGCTGCCATGAACTCGCTCACTAAGGTTGCTGCAACGCTGGAGAAAAAATCAACTCCAAATCAAAATGATACACCAACAGAGCAACACGACAAACTCGCTGCAAAAAAACTTCTTACCGAACTCCGCGATTCAATTGAAGACATTAAGAAAAAGGAAACTATCAAAAGGTTGGTGAAGATTTATCATGGGAAGGATTGAGAGAATGATGAACGTTGAATTCTGAATGTAAAATGTTGAAGTCAAACCGTTCATGATTCATGGGTCATCATTCATAATTCAACATTGCTATTCTTCCCGATTTTCTTCGTACCAAAAATCCGCTTTCAGATTTCTTCCATTCGCTGCTTCAACAGCAAGCTCATCGCAGCGGTTATTTTCTTTGGTGGTATGATGCCCTTTCACCCAGACAAATTTCACCTTATGTTTTTCGTACACTTCTAAAAAGCGTTTCCACAGGTCAGGATTTTTTTTCTTCTTGAAATCTTTTTTCTCCCAGCCGAACACCCAACGTTTCTCCACGACATCCACCACATATTTGGAATCAGAATAAATCGTCACGCTGCTGCCGTCATTCTTCAGTGATTCAAGCGCGATAATCACGCTCAGCAGTTCCATGCGGTTGTTGGTCGTCAAGCGAAACCCTTCCGACATTTCTTTTCTGTGATGTCCTGAAATCATCACGACACCATATCCTCCGGGACCTGGATTGCCAAGTGATGAGCCGTCTGTGTAAATGGTAATCACGAAAAACGAGTTTTGAGTTTAGGGTTTAGAGTTTAGAGTTGTTGTGAGTGTGCTAACGCTAAACCCTAAACTCTAAACTATTTCCTGAAATACGGAATATCATCAAACGACTCCGCAGCTTTCTGCTGCCAATACGCAAGCGTAACCTTATGTCCCTCTTTGGTGCGGAGCAGGCGTCCCATAATTGCATTGGTAGTATTGTATGTTACATCCGTAACTCCGACAGTAAAAGTTTCAGGGGCAGGAGGAGCAGGGGGCGGTGGCGGAGACGGAGGTGGTACAGGAGCATTAGGGTCTGCTGATACAGCGGGCGCAACAGGAGCGGGTGAAGGCGCAGCTTTAGGAGGCGGGCTTGCAGCAACGACAACAGTGTAACCGTTCAGCTCAAGAAGCTCTTTCAAAAACTTAACACGTTCGGGAGAAACATTTTTCTCCACGATGCCGCACTTCACTCCGTTGAGTTCTTCAAACTCGTGATTTTTATTTATTGCCATAAAAAAGTTTAGAGTTTAGGGTTTGAAGTTTAGAGTTAAAAAAATATTTCAACACACAACTCAAAAACCACTTATTGAATTTATATAATCGTAAATGTTGCTCATCAAACCAACCACGATAATACCTGCTGCGCAAATGATGAGTGCAAGATTTCCTGACATGCTTCCCTTAAGCGTTTCAATCGGAGTTTCGTTTTTATCCATGAACATTGCGCGAACAATTTTTAAATAATAGTAAAGAGAAATTATCATGTTCAGCGCGGCAATGGTGATGAGCAGATAATTTCCCTGCGAGGCACCACTTGTAAGCAGAAATAATTTTCCAAAGAATCCTGCTGTTGGAGGAATCCCCGCGAGAGAAAATAATGAGAGCGTAAGAATCCACGTGAGGAACGGATTGGTCTTGTAAAGTCCTTTATAGTCGGAAATATTTTCTTTTCCTGTCATGGATGAAATCACCGACACCACACCGAACGCTCCGAGATTTGAGAATACATAAATCAAAATAAAATATACTGTCGATGCTGTTCCCATCACCGAACTTCCGCTGATGCCGATGAGAATAAATCCAATCT
>DATDOJ010000079.1:0-2849 GCA_035293345.1 Bacteroidia bacterium | reverse complement strand
CCACGGACCGGGTTATGACAATCACTCAGCCGGAAAAATATGGCGCTATACGGATGTGCCTGTCACCCGTGTTGCCGGTGTACCCAGTCATCTGGTGCTTGACAAAGTAAATCACTGGCTTTATTTTATTGATGGCGGCTCAAAGACCATCAAGCGAATGAACACGCTCAGCGGCAACAATGTTGGAAATCTTTCATCTCCCAACGAGTCGCTTTCGGGGTATTATAATATGACAGGTGCAACCGTTGAACTGCTTGCCACACTCACCACGCAGCCCTGCGGCATTGATTATTACAACGGACGACTGATTGTTTCTGATTATACCAATGGAAACATTTATCTCTACAGCACCACTCCTTCATTCGCTTTGCTTGCAACCATTGTTACCGCACATCCGGGAATGATGGGAGTTAAGGTGGGACCGGACGGGCATATATGGTGCGTGAACAAGACAGAAAGTATTGTTTATCGGCTTGACGTAGCACTGCCTGCAACTGATGTTTCAATCAGAAGCATTAACTCACCGGCATTCGAAAATTATATGGCAAATTTTTATTCCACTGCTTTTGATGTTTGCAGCGGCAGCATCGCTCCAACGGTAACCATTGCAAATAACGGTACCAACACTGTCAGTTCTGTTGACATGCAATACACGGTTGATGGCAGCGCGCCTGTTGCCTACACATGGAACGGGACGCTCGCACCTGCCGGAACAGTTTCTGTTGCATTACCGTCATCTGCAACAACGGGCGGCAGCCATCTTCTTTCGGTTTCAATTGTTACTGTTAATGGTTCTGCCGATGATGTGGACTTAAACAATACCATGACCGGTTCTTTCCGAAGCATTAATCCGCCTTCTGCATTACCCTTCTCGGAAGGATTTGCAGCAGTAACATTCCCTCCGGCTAACTGGCAATATGTTAATTACAATAAGAATAATAAAATGACGCGTAACGCAGTTGGCGGTTTCGGGCTAAGCGCGGGCAGCATGAAGATGGATAACTTTTCCAATACGGAGAACATAACAGGACAGATTGACTACCTGATGTCGCCCATTATTGATTTTACAGGCGCGACAGCAAATACCTGGTTAAAATTCAGTGTGGCTCATGCGCGGAACGGCACTTCGAACGATGCATTGCAGGTGCGGGTATCTGTCAATTGCGGAATGACATGGACTACGCCTTACAATAAATCAGGAGCAACATTATCAACCGCCACTGCCACCGCTTCTGCTTTTACACCAACAGCAGCACAGTGGAGAACGGACTCTGTGAGCATGACAGCATATATCGGTCAGCCGGAGGTAATGGTGGTGTTTACTACCGTAAGCAATAATGGAAACAATGTTTATGTTGATGATATTTTTGTCGGTGACTTCACTACCGGTATTTCTGAAACAGCAGCAGGTTCTTCGTTTACTGTTTATCCCAACCCCACTTCCGGCATTATTAATTTAGTCCTGCACGTGCGGGATGGGATTAAGGATTTAGGATTGTCAGAGATAAGTATTTGTAATGTGCTTGGAGAAAAAGTGTATTCATCAGTGGTCAGTAGTCATGTGTCAGTAGCGCCACATCAATTATCAACTATCAACTATCAACTGACCATTGATCTTTCGGAATTAAAGCCCGGAGTTTATTTCCTCTCTGTCCGTCAGCTGACGGACCAAAGTGTAACTACAAGAAAAGTTGTGATTCAATAATTAGTAACCATTCCGGAGACAAACCATTCAGACCTTTAAACAAAACAGAAATGAAAGCAAAGTTTTTGATTTCATTTCTGCTGTTATCAACCGGGTTGACAGGATTTTGCACTACCTGGACCATCACCAACTCAGGAACTACATTTACTCCATCTTCCATCACTATAATTCTTGGTGACAGCGTGGAGTTTGTCATTGCAGCCGCGCACAATGCGGTGGAAGTAAGTCAGGCAACCTGGAATGCAAACGACAATACTCCCCTGCCTGGCGGATTTCAAGTCCCCTTTGGCGGAGGATTGGTTTTGCCGGCACAGCTTGGAGAGGGCGTGCATTATTATGTATGTAATCCCCACGCCCCCGATGCCATGAAGGGAATAATCATGGTTCAGAATAATGTTGGAATTGCTGAAAATCACTTACAGACAACTATTTCCTTTTACCCCAATCCTGTAACAGAGGTGTTGAATATTAATATCAACAATGCTTCCGATGAATTTTCTGTTGCACGCTTAACAGATGTTGCCGGTAAGGAAATTTATTCTTCCGGATTCAAATTAAAAGCAGGGGAAAACAATTTATCTGTTCCAATCCGGTCAATGAATATTGAAAGAGGAATTTATTTCATGTCCTTTAAGCAATCCAATAGTATTATAACAAGGAAAGTAGTAATTCAGTGATTTAAGTATGTTGTGATTTCTGCAACAGGTCCCATACCAGTTAAAATCATGCAGCTATCTGAAAGCTGTCAATCCGGTTAAGTTGTCCCTCTAATTTGCTCATGCAAAACTTAGCCCAACGAGTGTGGTCACTGCTGAGCATGTGGCGGAGGCGGAAACAGTTTCGGATGCCCCTCAAGAACAAGCCAGCGCCCCTGCACTTTTTTCATCACCTGCACCACATATCCTTTCATCGGAGGTGAGCCATCGGGTTTTTTAATTTCCAATCCGCCCTGCCACACGGCAAG
The DNA here is from genome assembly GCA_035293345.1 of Bacteroidia bacterium. Lineage (GTDB taxonomy): Bacteria > Bacteroidota > Bacteroidia > AKYH767-A > 2013-40CM-41-45 > 2013-40CM-41-45. Next base: position 180 of record DATDOJ010000079.1, on the reverse strand, counting down.
TTCAGGACTAAGCATCCGGATGACGCCTTTATCCATTGTTGCTTTTGCTCCGGGAATTCCCTTATGCAAAAGATGGTCATACGCTTTTTCAATTTCCGCGCGCCCATGCTCAATGTCGCCCATAGCACCGACTCTTACACCATCTTCAGTATAAAAAGAAGCGGCTGCTTTTGCATCTCC
>DATDOJ010000078.1:0-5524 GCA_035293345.1 Bacteroidia bacterium | reverse complement strand
CTACAACCAACGGGGGGAAGAACTCCTCAGAGCATCAAACAGTTTAGTTCTCAACAATAATGTTGACTATAGTTCGGGAATAATTGACAGGTGTCGGAGCAGAAACTATTTCAACTAATCCTCTCTTTCCATCGGCAACTCTTTTAAAAGCAAAAATCTGGTAATCTGAAAAACCAGTCGTAGTATTTCGCCCGCCAACGCACGTTCCGGTTGGCCAGACAGTATGGGTTGTGATGGAAACTGTTGTTGTGTCAGCAAAGTACTGACCAATTTTACTTTGATCATTTTTTGCAGCGGTAAAGCTTCCGTCTAAATAATTGAGCAATGTTGTTTGATACCAAATGACCTCCTTTGAAACATTTGTCCATGTTGTTTGAAACATCGGACTCCAATAATATAGACTACTTGATCTTGTAATCGGATCGAGAAAACCGGCAGCATCATATCCATTGTCCCAGGTATATGTTAAGTCTATTGTAGATGCAACAAGTTTCGCCTGATTTGAATCCAACACCGTTGTTGAGCTTCCTGCGGTAGAAAAAAACATTTTTTGATAGGTAAATGTGACGTTAGAAAAACTTTTAGCCGCAATGACGGGACATGGAGCGCAAGGTCCTCCGCAATCTATTCCTGTTTCTCCCTGGTTCTGTATTCCATCGGTGCAGAGGTTTGGGGTATTGTCATCATCCTTTTTATTACAGGCGATAATCGTCACAGTAATTAAAAAAATTACCGCTGTTAATTTCAGTACAGGTGTTTTCATTTGGTTTGGTTTTGGGATTAAAATGTTGCGCAGTTGTTCAAAGGCAAATATACAATTATCCTGTAATGCCATTATTGAGACCTGAACTACTTGCTATTGCTAAAGTTTTCACATTGTTGCGGCTTGGCGATGAACGCAGGATTACAAATCACTATTAACAAGGTCGTAGATGGCTATCGCTTTGGGCTTGTGCTCGAAAGACCAACGGGGGAATTGCTTTGCCACACGTTATCAATTAAAATCTTTCCTCGCTTGGGTTTCGGCATCTTCAATTTGCCTGAACATTTGCTTGAATGCTGAGAGGTAATCATCTGTCTGCTCAAGGAGTTTTTCTCCCTCAGCCGCAATGGTTTTCATAAAGTCCAAACTGTTCTCATCACGCTTTCCGCTTTTAAGCATTTCAAGCAAGGTGCCTACGTGCAACGACTCTTCATAAAATAAGTCCATAAAGAGCGAATATTTATTCATGAGTTTGGTCATTGCCGCCTCGATAGCATCATGTTTTTCATTCAGCCCTGCAAAAGATGTTGTCCCCGGGAATTTTTCCTCCATAGAGATGACCGCTTCCATGCGTTTGACAAATTTTTTATAGCGCGCTTCAAAGTCGTTGAGGTTCTTCACCCATAAATCCTGGAAGACAGCTAACTTTTCTGAACTGCTGAAAATTCTTTTCATCGGTTCCCATTCTTCCGGAGGAAATTCTTTGTAAAATGTTTCAGTGAATTCCATGTTGTGCGCGTTTGAAGCGCAAAGATAATTTCATATTCTCCAATTTCCCAAACTGGTTTAATCACAGTTCAGACAACCTCAATCACTCTTCACACATTGTTGCCGCCCTGGCGATGAACGAAAAATTACAAGTTCATAGCAACTGGTCTTGGCTAACGCTTTTGGCTTGCTCTCGAAAGACCAACTGGCGTTTCACTCAGGCATGGTTCCAACCGCTTACATACTGCCTCAAATCCTTTACAATATCAGCATCGGCTTTCCTTGCGTTTACCAGGAAATATAACTTCAAACGCATCTTCCGTCTTACCGCACTTGAATCAGGTTCAGTATTTTCTATGAGCGCTTTAAGATTTTTCTCAAGGGCTGCAATTTTCACTGCATCTTTCTTCCTTCTTACCAATTCTACGTTCACCGATTCAAGCTCCTTGCGGAGCCCCAGGTTTTCTGCCTCATAATTAATCAGTGTGGTTCGCTCATATCCTATCCTGAACAACTCAAAGCAGGCAAGGAAACCTTTCCTGAACTCTTCAGGATATTTTGAAAACTCTCTGTCAAAAGTCGCTTTAACAGTTTTGAATATGCTGAACATGGCAAAATGATTTATGTTGTCTATAACGCATTTAGCTAAAAAATATTTTTCCGCGTACCGCAAATCCTGCGGAGCGGGGAGAAAACCCCGACCGCATTCGGAACGCAGTCGGGGTTAGTTTTCAGATAAATCTGAACGTCTGTATTTTTTATATCAGTCTTTGATAATTTTTTTCCTGTAAATTCCTTTTTCCGATTTTACTTCCACAATATAGATTCCGGCATTCCATCCCGAAATGTCAACCCTGTTTTTATTTTCCCGGGTGGTCTTCACCATTTTCTTTTTGCCGCTCATATCGAACACGGAAATTACACTCTCGCCCGCTGCCTGTTTCTGTTCGATGGTGATTACATCGCTTGCAGGATTAGGATAAAGAGTAATGTTTTTATCGGGATTACTTTCATCAATGCCTATGGTTCCCATGTACCGATAGAGGTGAGCGTGGTTGAAGTCAAAGGTGCCGACATATACCTTGTTGTTGAAATATTCTACGCAGGTTACAAACACATCACCATGGTTCAACATCATGCTGTACCACTGAGAGCCGTTCCACATAGCCACATCTTTGGTGGTTGCTGAACCTGCCTGCGTAAATTGTCCCACTGCAAATAATCCTCCCGCAGTTGCTTTCATATCCCGGATGCCATAAGTAGAAACACCAGTTATGCCTGTGCCCACCGATGACCACGAGGTTCCATTCCACTTTGCAATATTATTTACCGGACTGCCCCCTGCAGAGGTGAGCTTGCCGGCCACATAGAGTTCATTATTATACACTGCCATGCACATGGCAGGGCCTGCAATGCCGGAGCCGAGCGCCTGCCAGTTGGTGCCATCCCATTGCACAATATTGTTGGCAGGCACTCCGCTCACCGAAGTGAATGTGCCGGCAAAAACCAATTTATTATTATACCTGATAATGGGACCAAGGTATCCGACCGTGCTGAAATCATAAAACGTCTGGAAGCTTCCTGTCCCGGTTTTCTTTCTCACCAAATCATTGTCGTCTACAACATATAAGTCGTTGCCGTCAGCATAAATTCCTGAATGGCTTAAATTGGTTCCTCCTCCATCGGTCCAGGTAGTGCCGGTCCAGAGGTCAACTCCTATACTAATGGAGTGACTTAACATGCCAACCGCGTACAGGTCTGTACCGAAAACCGCCATCTTTCTTATACCGCTTCCGCCTACAAGTGTTGTGTGCGGAGTTAAGCTTGAACCATCATAAGAGCCGGACCAATAACAGGTGTTGCCATCGTATTGCGTGAATCCACCGGCAATGAAAAGATCGCTGTTGTAAATTACCATGTCCTCAACCACCTGGTTGAATCGTACAATAGAATCCCACTGGGCCCGGAGTGTTCCTGCGGTGCATGCGATAAATAGTGTGATAAGTAGTAGTGCTTTTTTCATGATATCGTTTTTTAATATTTGCTCAAACATACAAATTAGATATTTAATCATGAAAGAGACTGCCGCCACGGGTATCTATGCTCCACTTGCAGAGATGTTGGCTGCACCTTTTAAGGCGACAATAATAAGGCAGTTGTAATAGAGCCCCCGTAAGGCAGGGCAACTAATTATGTTATCCGCTCGCAGGAGCTCGCTGCAATCGGGGGTTTACATTTTCACAACTATCTTTTTCATTACGGCTTTCTCTGTTCGCACTTCTATAAAATAAACTCCTTTTGGGAAACCGGAAATATTAACAGAATATTTTTGCGCTGAAAAACTTTTCCTAATCATCTTCTGTCCGAGTGAATTGCAAATACTCAGGTATTTTTTTTCTGATGCTGCTGCTGTTCCGCCCATGCGTGATTCAACGGTTAAATTATCTGAAACAGGATTCGGAAATATTTTCAGTTCATCGCCTGTTGCTGTGAGATTATCTTCGGCAGATGTAACCTCTGTTATCACTCTGCGCCAAACACCATCGGATAATGTGCCGGCAAAGACATATCCGCTGCCCGTGGCAAGAGCATGTACAAATAAATCAGTCAGACCAGCATTGAAGGTTGCCCAATTTGCAGCATGGTCGGTGGAAACATAAACCCCGTTACCGGAGGAAGCAGCAAACACATCACTATCCGAAACCACCAGCGATTCAATAATCAGGTTCGACATTCCATTGTTATTGATGCTCCATGTGACAAAATTATCCGCGGTATAAAACACTCCGTCACCACCTGAGCCGGCATAGATTTCAGAATCGTGCACTGCAAATGAAATAAAATTGGTTACTGTTATTCCCGTTGTTGTCCAGCTTGTGCCGCTGTCTGCTGAGACGAATATGCCGAAGTTATGGGCGGCAAAAATTTCAGTGCCGCTTCCGGCAAGGGCGTTCACGGGTGTTTGTGTGATGCCGGTGCTGAGCAGCGACCAGTTAAGCCCGCTGTCAACGGATAAAAAAATTTCTCCGTTGTCAGCGCCCGCGAAAATTTGTGTTCCGGATTCCATGAAGCAATGCACCACATTATTCGTTATACCGTTATTGGCTGCCTGCCAGGTTAAGCCGTTGTTGATGGTATGAAATATTCCTCCTCCATGTGTGCCTGCAAATACATTACTGCCGGTGATGAGTAACGCAAGCACTGTATCGGCAGTGATGCCGGTGCTGCGAAGTGTCCATGTGTTGCCTGTGTCCGCTGAAAAAAATATTCCGCTGTCGGTGCCTGCAAAGAGCATGCTGTCTTTCATGGCAAGGCAATGTACATTCTGCCCCGCTGTTCCGGCACACTGCTGCCATTGTGCATGAACGCCTGAGGAACATGCACCAAGGCAAGCCATGAAAAGTATCTGTAACTTTTTATTTATACTCATGCTTTCTAAAGAAAATAATACAAATCCGAACCATGATTTTTTTGATTCATTTGATTTCTCAGATTAGTATTCTATAATTTTTAATCATGGTAATCCATTAATCAGTTTATTCACAGTTCAGACAACCTCCATCACATTTATCCCGCTTAGTGCGGGACTTCACACATTGGTGCCGCTTTGGCGATGAACGATGGATTACAAATCATGTGGAGTGGAGCAGATTTTATTTTTTCAGAAATACTAATTGTCCTGTGTGATAAGACAGATGATTTGTCCGGCTGATTATAATATTGAGCTTGTTGCGGTGAGGTTCTTTTTGAAAAGCTTCAGCAGAAACTGAATTGTGTTTCTCGAACCATGCATCAGCCGATAACTTCTTGAAATATTCAGCCAATATTGAATTTATATTTTTCCAATACTGCCTCAGCTCATTTGTAGTCACTAAGTACGTTTTAGAATCAGGATTGTCATTAAAACCGGCTGTTATACCTCTCTTAAATAGATTTCCGATTTATTCAACCATAGCATGTTGAAATAAATTTTGAGAAAATAAAAGTAACACATTTTTCCGCTCGTATACACAAGGAAAAAACGGGATGGAAAAATTTCTCAGCCAACAACAA
>DATDOJ010000077.1:0-3029 GCA_035293345.1 Bacteroidia bacterium | reverse complement strand
GACGGAAAAGCTGGCTCCAGACATTCGCCACCAAATCGAAACCGGGAGTGCATGTCAATCCGAAGTCGTTGTTTGCTGAAGGCAAACTTGATACTGTGATTTGTCCGGACACCGGGCACGTCACAGAGTAACCGTAGTTCGCAATCTGCGCACCGGGCTGAATCGTGTACGTGTTATTGGGAACATAAAAATAATAATAGCCGTTTGCATTCGTGTAGGTAGTTGCGACCAGTTGGCTGCTATACCACAACTCAACGGGCACATAAGTAACATCTGTTTCACCTGCATCATGAACACAATTTGCATTCGCGTCAATGTACAATCTTCCGTCTATGTCACCGCAGCTTGCGGAGTCAATGACATCGTTAGGGGAATAAACCGTGTCAGCACTTCCATCGGGACCTGTAACAATGTACAACGAGGAATAAACTCCGGGGAACTGGTAGGTGTGATAATATCCATTGTAAAATGCCGGCTGAATTAAATGAATATAGAACAACGTGTCGTTTCCATCTCCGAAATTATGATACACTGAAACGGAATCGGATAATGTGTAGCCGGTGGTTTGTCCATAAATCATAAACATGGCAGTGAACGGAGCGCCACAGTAAAATTGCGTGCTGTCGTCAGCATAATTGATGCTCACCGACTGCGCACGGGAAACAGTTGCTGACATGCAAATGAATGCAGTCATAATCACAAATAATTTTAGTAGATTTTTTTTCATGGTTGTTGGGTTTAAAGGGTTAGTAAAGATAACTGAATAATTATATTAAAGAGTTTGAAGCGCGCTGATGATTTGTGCCTCATCTGTTTGCACAACGGAAACATTCACCGGTTGTCCGCTGGTGACAGTGAATATTGTAAAACCGAAGTAAGGTTTCTTTGTGACTCTACCTGTTCCGATTATTACAGCCGCTGCCTGCATGCCAACGGGAATACTGTAAGCTGTAACTGACTGCTGGACGCTGGAACTGTAAACATTCATGCAGGAATTTATGGAAGGAAATGCGAGATACACAGCGAGGTTTACTGATTCGTAGTGTTCACTCGTTACTGCAGGAGTAATGATCACACTGGTGAGTGGCTGTGAATAATAAAACAAGTCACAGTTTATCCATCCATATCCAATGGAATCGAGAATGAGATTAAAAGTTGAATTATTAATATTATTATAAACATAATTAACGGTAGTATCGGCAAGCCCCCAATTGAATCCGGAAGAATCGGTAACCCCAAAGAACACATACATGTTCTGGAAAATGCTTACAGAGTCAGTTGGCAATGAAGCAATAATGGTTGTGTCCGGTCTGTATTGAATATTGTTTGCAGAGAATTCAAGATAGAACATGCCGCCTGATTGCAGAATGCTTCCACCTGAAGTTGTCGGCACATTGGAGAGAATCATATCCTTGATATTGTAAATCTCTTTCAGCGTTGCTTTAACATTTCCCGTTGCATGATTGCCAACGGAGTCAACTAAAGAATTTCCGGGAATATAGATTTGAGTGCCCCTGTTTCCAGGAATGATATAAGGATTATCGGCATTAAAAGTAAACGTCTGCGGCTGCACCCCGTTCTGATTATAGAAATCCTGCATAGAAGAATAAGGACCGGTTTGCTGCCCGGTGATTGATTCAAGCGCATCGCGCTTGCAGGATGATGTAGCAGCAATAAAAATTCCTGCCACTATTAAACTTTTCAGGTAATTATTTTTTTGAACTTTCATAATTTTCTTTTGTGCCTTTATAAAGTAAGACAATGCCGTTGATGTCTTCGCTGCCTTGCCGTAAAATATTTTTCAGAATTTATACATGAGTCCTGTGCCAAGCGAAAATGTCCGCCAGAAATGTTCAACGGGAATTTTATCGTAGTAAGGATGCCTGGTTACAGAAGTCAGCGCATGTTTATATGCCGCCTCGACAAACAAATTCCAACGCTGTGAAAAAATAACTTCCATGCCTGCTGAAACAACAATGCTTAAACCCACAGAAGATGACTCCAGCGTTACGATGTCGGTTTGCGGGGTGGCTGCTTCGCTGAACGTGGTTCGCTCAAAATATCCTTTGTCTTTTTTTGCTGACGGAAAATTAAAACTGCCCGCTGCTCCGATGCCTGCGTAGAATGAATGTTTCTTCTCGAGGAAATAGTATTTTACTCTTCCATACGCTTCAATATATTTTGCGTTGTAGTTGTAAATAAAATCCGAAAACGATTCATTGCCCTGCTCATCCACGCCTGCCGGAGAGGAAATAGTATCACTTAGTTTTCTCTTCTGAGAGTATAACGCCCCGGCTTCAAGAGCCAGCTTTTGAGAAACTCGCAAGCCGCCCATGATGCCCACCGTGTATTGGGCAAGGGAACTTTCTCCTCCGATGCCGGATGAATTAAACACAGTGCTCGCTTCACCGGCTGTAACATTGTTATTCTCCTTTAAGTGGTATCCGGTAAAATCCCACGAAGCATAAATTCCAATCCACGGCATGGCAGAGAACCCGGATTTTTGTTCTGTTGTATCCTTTACAGCATGTGCCGCCTGGGCGCTGTCCGCCTTTGCATCTTTGACAGGGACTGCAACAACAGCAGAGTCAGCAGCAATTATTTTGTCTGAATTATTTCCGGCTTGAGTTGTGCTGTCTGCAATTCCTGAATCAGTCATTGCCGTTTGCTTATTGATGGTCTCACTTTGAGGATTTGGTTCTGAATTTTCTTTTACTGTTTCAGATGCTCTGTCTGAGCTTTTTCCCTCTCCCCTTTTGGTTTCATCTACATCGTCAGGAATATTTTTCAGCGGCATATTTTCATTGTTGCTTTCTCCAGTTGACTCAGAAGTTTTCTTTGTTCTGTGCTGAGCAAGCATTTGCACATCGGGGAGAGAATTATTTTCGGAAACACCTTCAGAATTCACCTTAGGATGTTCGCTTATCGCTTCGGCAATATTTTTTTCTGCCTGCGGGGTTTCTTTATTAGACCTCTTGCGAAATTAAAAAAGTAAAAATAAGCATTAAGATGTTGATAATTATACTTGT
>DATDOJ010000076.1:0-3057 GCA_035293345.1 Bacteroidia bacterium | reverse complement strand
GGAAAAAGCAAATCGGGCAACGAGGATGAGCTATCATGAACCCGTTCTGCTGAGCGAAGCGATTGAAGCCATGAACATCAGACCGGACGGAATTTATGTGGACGCAACATTCGGAGGAGGAGGACATGCAAAAGCAATTTTGAAAAAACTGAAGACAGGAAAACTCTACTCATTTGACCAGGACGAAGACGCAGAAAAAAATTCACCCGCAGACAAAAAGTTTACACTCATAAAAAGCAATTTCAGATACATCAAACGGTTCATGAGATATCACGATGCAATTCCGGTTGACGGCATTCTTGCCGACCTCGGCATCTCATCACACCAGATAGATACTCCCCAGCGCGGATTCTCCCTTCGCCACGATGCACCACTTGATATGAGAATGAATGCCGGGCAGAAACAGACAGCCGAAGATGTTGTCAATACATACGAAGAAGAAAAGCTGGTAAAGATTTTTTCAGAGTACGGTGAAGTTGAAAATGCGAAAAGAGTTTCTGCCCAGATTGTTTCAGCGCGCAGAGCAAAAGCAATCACCACAACCAAGGAATTGATTGATGCACTTGACAGGTGCATTGACAAACGATTCCCGTCAAAATATCTCGCGAAGATTTTCCAGGCGCTACGCATTGAAGTGAACGATGAAATCAATTCATTGAAAGAATTTCTTATGCAGTCAGCAGAGGTTATCGGAACGGGAGGAAGGTTGGTTGTGATTTCGTATCACTCGCTGGAAGACCGGCTGGTGAAAAATATTTTGCGCACGGGAAAATTTGAAGGCGATACAGAGAAAGACCTCTACGGAAAATTAGTGAATGTTCCTTTTAATTCTCTGACAAAAAAGCCTATTGCTGCTTCAGAAGAAGAAATACAAAATAACCCTCGTGCACGAAGCGCACGGATGAGAACAGGAGAAAAAATATGAGCGAATTCACTGAAGTTCCAAAAAGCGACAAGCAGAAGAAATCTGTTCTGCGTACGCTGAACAAAGCGATGAAGTCAGCTGTTGAGGGAGTCAACTTCAACATCGGAAACGTAGTGCGCCAGATGCCGTTCATTTTTTTCATCGGACTGATTACCATTCTCTACATCGCCAACACATACTACGCTGAGAAAACAATCCGTGAAATCAACCAGACAAAAAAAGAACTGAAAGATCTGCGCGCGGAATACATCTACACAAAATCGGAACTGATGTTCAGCAGCCGCCAGTCGGAAATTTCGAAGATGGTTGCCGACATGGAAATAAAACAATCCGTTGTTCCGCCAAGAAAAATTACAGAAACTAAAAAGAAAAATTAATCACCGATGATGAAACCGAAAAAGCAAGTGATGCTTAGGGTGTACCTCGTGTATGCACTCATGTGCCTCTTCGGTGTCGCCATCGTTGTGCAGATTTTCCGGCTCCAGTTTGTGCAGGGCGAATACTGGAAACAAAAAGCCGACAGTTTGTCAACGGCTTACATAAACATTGAAGCATCGCGCGGAAATATCCTGTCGGAAGACGGTGACTTGCTTGCAACATCAGTACCTGTTTATGATTTGTATATGGACGTAAGAGCGCCAGGAATCACAACGGAGCTTTTCTACAAGAAGGTTGATTCGCTTTCTCTTTCGTTGTCAAACCTTTTTGGCGACAGAACTTTTGCAGCATACAAAAAAGATTTAAAGACAGCGTGGGCGGAGCGCGACAGGTATCATCTCCTTCAGCGGAAAATTTCATTCAAGCAACTAATCGCGGTGAAAAAATTTCCTCTGCTGCGAATGGGGCGTAACAAAGGCGGGCTGATTGTTCAGCAAAAAGATAAGCGTGAGCTGCCATATAAACTTCTTGCTGCACGAACAATCGGTTACAAAGTCGGTGCAGTGAAGCCGGTGGGCATTGAAGGCGCATTCAATGAAGAACTGCAGGGAGTGAACGGATTACAGTTGATGCAGAAAATTGCCGGCAATGTTTGGATGCCGCTCAATGACAATAACGAAGTGGAACCGCGTAACGGTCGCGACATCATCACAACACTCGATGTAAATATCCAGGATATTACCGAGCAGGCGCTGTACAACCAGTTGATGACACACAATGCAGAAAAGGGTTGCGCTGTGGTGATGGAAGTTGCGACAGGAAAAATAAAATCCATCGCCAACCTCACGCGCATGCCTGACGGAAATTATTCCGAGACGTTCAACTATGCAGTCGGCTACAGCAGCGAGCCGGGTTCCACATTCAAACTCGCTTCGGTGATGGCTGCGTTTGAAGACGGCTTGCTTGACCTCGATGACAGTGTAGAAACCTACCACGGAAGATTTCAGTATTTCAATCGCACGATGAAGGATTCGCATGAAGGCGGTTATGGAAAAGTGTCGCTGCAGAAAGCATTTGCTGTTTCGTCCAACGTTGGAATCTCGCAATTGATTTACCGTTCGTATGCAAAGAAACCCGATGCATTTGTAAATCATCTGAGGAGGTTTAATCTCGACAAGAAAATGAAACTGCAAATTACAGGGGAAGGAATTCCTTTCATCAAAGACACAAAAAATAAATCGTGGTCAGGAGTTTCGTTGCCGTGGATGTCAATCGGGTATGAAGTGTCGCTCACTCCGCTTCAGCAGTTGGCATTCTATAATGCAGTTGCCAATAACGGCAGGATGGTGAAACCGAAATTTGTTGATGAAATCAGAGACCATGGTGTTACGGTGCAGAGTTTTCCGACAGAAATAATCACCGATACACTTTGTTCACGCTCGACACTTGCCAAAGCAAAAAAACTTTTGGAGACCGTTGTTGAATCGGGAACGGCAACCAACATCAGAAATAACATTTACAAAATCGCGGGCAAGACGGGTACGGCACAGGTCGGCTACAGCAAACTTAACCCCGACAGAAAAGTTACTTACCAGGCATCATTCGCTGGATATTTCCCTGCTGAGAATCCCAGGTACTCATGCATCGTGGTTATTTATTCTCCGTCCTCGGGATTGATTTACGGTTCGGAAGTAGCGGCTCCGGTATTCAAAGAAATTTCAGACAAAGTTTATGCGATGCAGTTTGAACTGTTC
>DATDOJ010000075.1:0-2630 GCA_035293345.1 Bacteroidia bacterium | reverse complement strand
AGTGGTGATGTCAGCCAGCGGAGGGTCGGGCGTAATGACGAGCGGAGGCAGCAGCCCCATTTTGGTTACAATGAGCCGCGCCAGCGCAACGATGGCGGCAATGGTGAGGTTGGTTAAACCCAATTTTACAAAAAATTTTGTCATGGTTGTTGGTTTTAAAATTTTAAGAATTTAAGGGAATTGGAATTATGATAGAAAAACTCCGAAGCATGGCTCCCGGAGGGGCATACCTCGAAATTTTGATTTTTTGCGACAGATATTGAAAATATGACACACTTTTCCGAATATATGACCTCATATTTCCGGTGTCTGACTTCATATTTCCGGTATCTGACCTCATATCTCCGACATCTGTCGTAAGATTTCCGGAATATGACCTCATATCTCTGGCATTTAATGCAAAACGCGGAGCGTATGCACCAAAATGCGGCATGTCTGAAGTAATACGCGGGACATTTAATGCAAGCCACCGGTTATCTGCACTTAAACACGTGGAGTTTAATTCACAACTCGCCATGTCATAAACAAGAACAGACAATGGCTTATTCCTGAACCAGCCATAGCGGAACATGCCGAAAAGGATTCCGCACAAAAAACCTATGAGCAGAAACAGGAATGCGAAAATGCCAATATGGAAAATAACCACGCGAGCGGGTATTTCGTATTTCACTCCGAACACGTTTCTATATTGACTGATTATTTTTCCGGACATGGCTCAGGAATTATTAACAGCGGGTAAATAAAAAAATCCCGCATGCATGTTCAGTGCAAACGGGATTGCCGTATCTTGTATGGCTATATTTATACTGTGCGCTGTGCGCTGTGCGCTGTGCGCTGTGCGCTGTGCGGCAAACTATGCGCTCACAGAAAAAAACTTTTAATATGTTCGAGGCAGTCACCCTCATGGGAAAAAAAATTTTGGAGTACAATATTAATCGAAAAATTAATCGCAAAACAACAGATGAGACATGAGAGATATCATGTTTTGGATTTTTTTCAAAAAGACAGTGCGGGGATGATTCCTTTCGTAAAGGAAAAATATTTTTTGCCTGCATAAAAAACAACAATAGGCAAAAACAAAAAAAAGGCGTCACGCCAAATGACGGGATTCCTTATTGGCTTTTAAATCCATCCGTTCAGTTTGTAGTAAAACAACGCGCAGAATTCGCGCAGACATCCGATTTCAATTCCAAAATAATTCCAGAAGCTGTAACGGATTTTCATGGACGATGAAACATCAGGCAGGTAACGCTTCCCTCCTATTTTGCTGTGGTTGTATGCGAGGTCGGGAAATACGGATTGAGCAAAGCATCCCTCACCGCCAACATTTCTGAAACCGATTTTGCGAAACACTTTCACCGCGCGCCTGATATGCAGAGGGGATGAAATGATGACTACATTTTTCTCAAGCGCTTCTTTAAAGTCATTCGAAACGGCAAGCGCCTGACTGCGTGTATTGGTTCCGGAATTCTCAACAAAAATTCTTGCGCTGTCAATAGAGTGCTCAACAAGTTCTGCTTTCATGTAATTGCTCACAGCCGTATCGAGCGATTGGGCGAGAATAATTTTTGCCTCCGGATATATGCGTGCTTCCTGCAGCGTATAAAAGAGCCGGATTAAATTTTCTCCCTCAGGCATTCCGCCTGCTCCCATCATCACAATATAATCAGGTGTAAAAGAATATTTGCTTTCACTCGTGCCGAGCCACAGTTGCACATCGAAAGGAATTCTCGTGAAAGCAAGCGTGGAGAGAATGAGAAAAATAATTCCTGAAGTAAGTAAAATGTATTTCAGGGTTTTTCCTGAAACGAAAAGTATCTTTTTCCATCGCGCATTCATAGCCATCACACTTTTAATGCGCTCAATTTCTCCTTCGCCCCGCAGAACTCTGCCCAGATATCATTCAGAATTTCCGCAGCAGGTTTTATCTCCCTGATGCATCCGGAAATCTGTCCGATTTCCAATTCACCTTCTTCGAGGTCGCCTTCAAACATTCCTTTTTTCGCACGGGAGCGTCCGAGTATTTCTTTCAGCTCTTCAGCGCTTGCTCCGCGCTGCTCTGCCTCTTCTATCTTTTGATAAAATTTATTTTTGATTAAGCGAACAGGCATAAGCTGCTTCAACGTAAGTATAGTATCTCCCTCTTTCGTCTCAAGAATTTTATTCTTGAAATTAATGTGTGCCGATGATTCTTCGGAAGCGGCAAATCGTGTTCCTATTTGTACTCCTTCAGCACCCAGCGCAAATGCGGCAAGCATTGCTTTGCCTGATGCAATACCGCCCGCAGCGAGCAAAGGCAAATCAACTGCATTGCGGATAATCGGAATCAGGCACATTGTGGTTGTTTCTTCCCGTCCGTTGTGTCCGCCCGCTTCAAATCCTTCAGCTACAATTGCATCCACACCGGCTTCCTTTGCTTTGAGTGCAAATTTTGTGTTTGCAATTACATGCACAACTTTAATTCCTTTCTCTTTCAGAAACGGAGTCCACGTCATCGGGTTGCCGGCAGAAGTGAAAACAATTTTCACATCTTCTTCAACGATGATGTTCATCAGTTTCTCAATGTCAGGATAAAGAAGAGCAACATTTACACCGAACGGTTTTTGCGTTGCTGCTTTACATTTTCGAAT
>DATDOJ010000074.1:0-15069 GCA_035293345.1 Bacteroidia bacterium | reverse complement strand
ATTCTTTTTTCAGCCGCGCTCCGTGGCACTCGGGGCAGGCAACCGTCTGCATGAAACTCTGTATCCATCTCCGCAAAGAAGCGCCCGCAAATTCCGTGTCCTGGCTGATAATGAATGTCACGATGCCCTCGTACGTCAGCGCATATTTGTTTGCAACACCCGGGGAAAATTCCTGCTCCACATGCAGCACTTCTTCCGAGCCGTAGAGAATAGCGTTGATTGCCTCCTCGCTGATTTCATTGATGGGAGTATTCAGCGTGAAGCCATAAATTTTTCCCAGCGCTTCCACCTGCCGGAAAATCCATGACTCGCGGTACTGACCAAGCGGAGCAATACCACCATGCTTAATGGAATGGCTCGGATTCGGAATTATGCTTTTGATGTCCGCCTGCGTAACCGTGCCGATGCCGTTGCATTTCCTGCACGCACCGTAAGGCGAGTTGAACGAAAAAGAATTCGGTGCCGGCTCGTCATACGAAATGCCGCTCGTAGGGCACATCAGGTGGCGGCTGTAATACGCATCCGTTTCTTTTTCCATATCCATAATCATCACCGAGCCCTTCCCAACTCGCAATGCTTCCTGCAGCGATTCTTTCAAACGTGTCACGTTAGTTTCCGAAACATCGAGCCGGTCAACGACAAGTTCAATGTCATGGGTTTTGTAACGGTCAACCTGCAAACCCCTGCGCAGGTCAAGGATGCGTCCGTCCGTGCGCACGCGCAGGAAACCCTGCATCGTGAGCTGCTCAAACAATTCGCGGTAGTGTCCCTTGCGCCCTTTCACTAATGGGGCAAGCACGCCAATCTTTTTCCCGCTGAACCTTTCGGTTATGATTTTAAGAATCTCGTCATCGGAAAGGCGGACCATTTTTTCGTCCGTCATGTATGAGAACGCTTCGCCCGCGCGCGCAAAAAGCAGGCGCAGGAAATCATAAATCTCCGTGACCGTTCCCACCGTTGAGCGCGGGTTCAGGTTAGCGCTCTTCTGCTCGATGGAAATCACTGGGCTCAGCCCGTTAATTTTTTCCACCTCCGGGCGCTCCATGCTTCCCAGGAACTGGCGCGCATAAGCCGAAAACGTTTCCATGAACCTGCGCTGCCCCTCGGCATAAATCGTGTCGAACGCCAGCGATGATTTTCCGCTCCCGCTCAATCCCGTTATCACCACTAACTTGTGGCGTGGAATGCGCACATCAATGTTCTTCAGGTTATGCTCTGCCGCCCCGAAGACCTCGATGAATTCCTCTTCCGCTACTATGTGTTCCGTTTCCTGCTCCGACATTATTTGTTGTGAAAATACCAATCAGCAAAAGTAATTGAGAAAAGTTAGCCACAGATTAACAGATTAAAAAATAATTTCACCACAGAGGCACAGAGAACACAGAGTTACACAGAGAATTCTCCATGCTTCTCCGTGCACTCCGTGTCTCCGTGGTATATTTTAAATATTAATCTGTGAATCTGTGGCAACTATTTTATATACTTTTACATTGCCCCAATGAAAAACTCCCTGCTTCTTTTTTTATTTCTTCTCTCCCAGTTTTGCTTTGCTCAAAACCTTGTGCCTAATCCGAGTTTTGAAGATACTGTTGCTTGTCCAAATTATATAAGTCAAATTAACAGAGCAATTGGATGGTATGTAACCAGGGATTCACCTGATTATTTTAATGCTTGTAGTACAGATACGTTCCCTTCAGGACAACACATTGTAAATGTGCCATTAAATTGGGCAGGGTACAGAACGCCCGCATCGGGCAATGCTTACGCTGGGTTTATCACAAGTTGGGCAAATAATGAAGCAAGGGAAAATATAGGCAGCCAATTAATAACACCACTGCAAATCGGCATAAGATATTATGCAAGTTTTAAAGTTTCTTTAGGTGGTAAGGGTGCCGCATATAATTATTGTGGAACAAATAAATTAGGGATTCTTTTTTCTGTAGTACATTATGATAGCCTTTCACCAGCACCTATCTGCAGCAACTGTGCGCAAATTTGTTCTGATTCAATTGTTACTGATACGTTGAACTGGACAAGGATAACGGGTTCTTTCGTTGCCGATTCCAATTATGCTTTTATTAGCATTGGAAGGCATAATCTTAATTCCTTGACGAATTTCACACAAGTAGCTGGGTTCGGTTATAACGCCTATTATTTTATTGATGATGTCTGCATTTCTGCTGACTCTGCTTATACATATACTTATGGTTGGACAGGAATAAATAATTTAAGCAAAGAGGAAATCATTTCTGTTTATCCAAATCCAACCTCCGCCATTCTAAATCTTTCCTTTCAAAATTTCCGTGATGCAGAGGTTAGCATTTATGACGGGTTAGGAAGAAAGGTTTTTTCATCCACCGCGGGAAACCAAAACACCTTAACCCTGAACCTTGGAGCTTTCTCACCGGGAGTTTATTTATTAAAATTAGTTTCTGAAAAGGATGGGAAGGCGGTTGTTAGGAAATTGATTAAGCTTTAAGGAGAAACACGCCTCACCCCAACCCCTCTCCAAAGGAGAGGGGCTTTAATCTGTGAATCTGCGGCTATTGTTTTTTACCCTGAAACCAGATTTTCAGCTTTTGCCTTCATTTAATTCCCCTTAAATCTTAAAAAAATGGTTTTTGATGCTTTCCAACGCGTTGGAATGTATCAGGGGGCTGTTGGAACGCATCAGACCTTGGTTGGAATGGGTCAGGAAGTTGTTGAAATGCATCAGACCTTGGTTGGAACAGGTCAGGCAGTTGTTAGAACAAGTCAGGCGGTCGTTGGAACGCATCAGACAGTTGTTGGAACAGGTCAGGGAATCATTGGAACGCATCAGGCAGTCGTTAGAATACGTCAGGGAGTGGTTAGAACGGGTCAGGCAGCCGTTGGATGACACCAGACACTGCTTCAATGTCATCTCCGGCTGAAGCAATGTCAGCCCGGGGAAAAATAAAAGCACCGGGGAATGCCCGGATTTACTTTTCGCCTATAACCAAAAACTGTTTGCCGAAAAATTTCCAGGCGAAAGGCATGTTCAGGTAAGCGCTCACGGTGAATTTGTTCACGGGCAGAAAGCTGTTGCTTCGGAACGACAGCGGCAAAAACCTGCCATGGATTTCTGTTATTGAAAAGCCGGCTGCATAAATATGTTCCGCTAATCCGAGTTCAGATAGAATTACGTTGTGGTCGGCAAAATCAAAATATTCTTTCGCGGCATATTTGAAGTTGGGTCCCATCACGGCAATTCTTCCACCGGGCTTCAGGCATTTATGCATCCTGCCGAGAAAT
This sequence comes from Bacteroidia bacterium, assembly GCA_035293345.1. Classification (GTDB taxonomy): domain Bacteria; phylum Bacteroidota; class Bacteroidia; order AKYH767-A; family 2013-40CM-41-45; genus 2013-40CM-41-45. Next base: position 11,796 of record DATDOJ010000074.1, on the reverse strand, counting down.
GAAGCCACTTCTTCCTGCGATGAAAGATGCTCGAGAAAGTTGGAAATGAAAATACCGTCAAAATAATTTTCAGGCAACTGAATGGATAAACTGTTGCCGGTAACTTTTTTTACGTCAGCGTTTGCATGAACATTCAGGAATTCCTCGTTGAGGTCAACCGCCCACCGCTCGGCAGAAGGAATGTTGTTGATGAACTCACAAAGCCCGGCTGCGGGGTCAAGAATTTTTTCCGGACGATTTAATTTCCCGTAAATGAATTTAGAAATCTCCCTCCAGACAATTAGTTTCTTCTCCGCATTTACATCCTTAAAGCGGTATTCATAAATCCTGTCGAGGTTCATCTTGTAATTTATTTGCAATTATCTTAATAATAATTCAGCGTCAATCTGCGAAATCAGCGGGAGATATTTCCCGCAGATTACGCAAATGTTCGCTGATAAAATAAAAAAAACATTTTTATGAATTTATTTCCTGCCCCGGTGCGTGGGCAATTCATAATCATCGGAAAATATTTCGCGGTGAATTTTTCTCATGTCGCGGATAGTTGCCATGATATTCTTCAAGCTCGTAGCAGAACCTTTTCCGAATTCGCGCGGAAAAGTTTGTATTCCCAACTCTCCTATCCTGTATCCTTTCAGCATGGTTTTGATGGTGAGCTCAGCACCGATGAAGGGCGAGTCGGATGTCAGGTTCAGTTCACCGAGCAGCGATTTGCGGATGAAGCGAAGCCCCGTACTGATGTCGCGGTACGGAGTTCTGAACATCATGCGCAGCACTTTGTTGTAAATGTTTGAAATGAATATGCGCTTGCCCGAATATAATTTCCTGTAACGGAACGTGATGACGAGGTCATAGAAATCTTTGAGCTTAACCATCTTCTTCAGGTCTTCGATATCGTATTCATCGTCACCGTCTGTAAAGCATATCCATTCATAGGTTGAATTTTTGAATCCGGTTTTCACTGCAGCGCCATAGCCCAGATTTTTTTCATGATGAACCACACGCACGCAGGAATGTTCGCTGGCAAGCTGGTCGGCAATCTTCCCTGAGTTGTCGGGACTGCAATCGTCAATAATCAGTACTTCATAATTCTGCGCAAGCTCTTGGCACACACCAATGGCTTTCTCCGTTACATGTCTCACTGTCCGTTCATCGTTGTAAACAGGAAAGAAAATAGTAAGGTCAATCTTGTCGGGCGAATTATTCATGACTACTGTTTTATCTTTTTAAACATAAACCAGGGCAATGCTTTCAGGATTATAGCAATCAGCGACCAGAACCACGGATAATATTTCACACGAAAGTTTTTGTTCCGGTAGTTATAGATGTGCCGCGCCACGGTTTCAGGTTTCGCTGAAGGCAGGAGAAGTTTTTTTTCCGCTGTCATTCCGGTTTCCATATAGCCGATTCTGTATAGTTGCAAACGTAGCGGATTATCATGGTAATGATGTTGAAGCCCGCGTGTAAAATATTCCAAGGCAACTTTGGAAGATGCATAAGCAATGTTCTTTTTGCGCGGACGGACAACGGCAACCGATGATATGATGGTGATGTTACTGTTCACGCCCGCAAGTTTTTTACTGAACGTATCAATCAAAAATGAAGCGCCCAAAAAATTTATCCGGACAATTTCATTCAGCACGTTGATGCTTTCCGTCCCGTAATCCGAATCGCTGATAATTCCGGCTGTGATATAAATTTGATTTATCCCTGTAAAATTATGATAGCAGTCATTCACAAATTGCAATGCTTCTGCCTGATTAAGTTTTTCAAGGTCAATTCGCATGGGCACTGCGCGGATTTGAAAACGGCTTGCAAGGTCATTCGCCATCGCTTCCAATTCGCTTTGACTTCGCGCGGCAAGAATTACATCCACTCCGTTTTCAGCAAGAACATACGCCAGCGATTTTCCCAATCCCTTGCTCGCTCCTATTATCACTGCTGATTCTTTCATGCTGATTCTTCAAACGTTTTCTTAAGTGAGAAATAAATTTTACTGTTGCATGGATTGAATTGATGCTTCATGCTTTTTCATCATTGATATTGAAAGTGTCATCAATATTAATAGGTGAACGGGAACAGTATATCTTCCTTGTATGGTGAAAGGCAGATGCACTAATCCGTAATACCAGAACAAAAGTAGAAAAGCATATTTATTGGGGAAGTCAACCTTGCCACGCAGGATGCGGACGGTAATAAAAAGTAATCCAAGAAAGATAAAGAGAAAGGTTATGATAAAGGGAAGTACAACTTTTAATTTTGTTAAGAACGATTTGGCATTCACAAATTCAAAACGATTAATGCCCGTGACATAGCTTCTGAACAATGTATATAAACGTGACTTTAGATAGAAGAACGGTTCATCAATTATATGTTGAATCGTGATTGCCCATAATGCTTTCTCCCGTGCAACAGTATACTTACTGTTATGAAGCGGCAAAAGCCCAAGGTCATTATCCTTCATCAAAGAGTAATAAGCAGAGTCCTTCCTGCTGTTGTATGTTTCAAGTGCGTTGAAAATGTCCTTACACTCTTTCTCATACAGCAGGGCATTTTCCTGTTTCTCTTTGTCGGAAAAAAAATCCGGTTGAATCGCATCATGCTTCACTGCAATGGGCCAATAGAATTGTTTATTATACCCTTCCGGTAATTTGAATAACCAGAAACCTATGTGAGCAACACCGGCACCCCCTTCCAAACTGGTTACTTTAAAAATTCCGTGTTCTCTTTTATTCCAGATACCGAAAGGGAGGAGTAAGATGGTGTATGTTAAAATAAACAAAGACGCATATTTAAAATTCTTCCTGCCCGCGAAAATGAAATAGAAAAATAAAAGGAAAGGAAAGAGCAGGAATGCAGGTCTGACAATGAAAGCGCAATAACTGAAAAGGGCAATCAATAATGCATTCCGGAAAGTTCTTTCACGCATTACAAAATACAAGACCAGCACAATGAAAAAAATATTCAGCACTTCAGCACTGATTAACCCGGAGTAGTAAACAATCTGAGGATTAAGAATCAGGAGGAGCAGAAAAACAGTTCTGTAAAAATATGCCTGAGTCATTTTTCTTATTATCCGGGTGCATAAGAATACCGAGACAAAATAAATGAGCAGTTGCAGCACTTTAACAAACATCGCAGAGCCCGAAACTAATTGGCACAACGCAAGAAAAACGGGATAGCCCGGAGTCCGCAGTGTTTCAGGATAATAATCGGGGAGAAAATACCAGCTTGAAAATTTTCCGTGCAGGATGCTTTCACCCATGGTCCAGTATGTTTTTTCATCGTTGAACCTGAGCGCTGACGAAACACTCAATACCGCCAGCGCAGCCAAAACATTCAGCAGGAAAAGAGCAACGAATGCTTTTTTGCTGTCGAGCAATTCAAAAAGTTTCTGCTTCATGTGCTGAAGAATATTCCGGAGTAAATGTAAGATAGAAAAATAAATAGGGATTGAACTCACTTCAGCGAATCTGCAAAAGGGCTTTCTCCCTCTGCATTATCCATGATGCCTGTGTATGCCGGGTCAAGAATTTTGAGGATGTATTCTTTTCCTGCTTTGTTGGTGAGTGTGTTTTGGCGAAGCCACGGATTGAGGAGCTTCAGCTTTTTATAATTGATGCCCATCGAAAAAGAAAACTCCGCCAGGTCGGTGATGGAAGAATCAGCACACACTTCGTAATATTTATAGGGAGCATATAAATCTTTTCTGCGTAAGTGAAATCCGTATCGGTCAGGATGCATGATAATTTCTTTCATGGCAACAATGCGGGCGAGGTAACGGAATGTTTCATCGTTGAGAAGCAAATCGTAATAGGACGAGACCTTTTGTTTGTCAATTTGTTTTTGCACGCCATCCATTCCCATGTTGTAGGAAGCGGCAACGAGCGACCAGCTTTTGAATTGCTTATATGCTTCATTGAAATATTCGCAGGCGGCTTGAGTTGAAAGTTCGATGTTATAACGCTCATCCACTTCGTCATTGATTTCGAGATCGTATTTTTTTCCTGTTGCTTTCAGAAACTGCCAGTAGCCCACAGCGCCTGCGGGCGAAACCACGTTGATGAAACCGCTTTCGGCAGCGGAGAGAAATTTAAAATCCTCAGGAACATTATTTTGTTTCAGGATGGAATCAATAACCGGAAACCATCGCGCGGAGCGCTTTACGAGAAGAATGGTTTGCGACTGCCAATATGTATTTACTAAAAGCTCCCGCTCGATTCTTTCGCGCACATCGAACTGTTCGAGCGGAACACGCTCGCCTGCAAAGTCGAGCGAGTCGGGAAGAGCGGGAGGATAGATTTTATACTCCGAAAGAAATTGCTTTTGGGTTTCTACATCGGAAAGAGGTGAGAAGTAAACGAGTAGAAGCGCGAGTGGAACAAGAATAAAAATAAGTAAGAAGATATTTTTCTTCCGCAGGATTACAAATCCTGCGGAGCGAGTTTGCTGCGGCAATTTCATGCCGGCAAAATTATTCTGATTTGGTTTTGAAAAATGTTATGGAAAACATAATTCCTAACACAAGAAGTATGTAGGAAACAAATATGAAAGTGAACAACGGTGTCCACAGAGCGATAAATTTTACGATGAAGATGACAAGCAATATGGAGAGCAGCGAAATGCCGATGACGGTGAAGGCGACTTGCTGGTCGGTGAGTCCGAAGTAAGCAAGTGAATGTGTGGTGTGGTCGCGCCCGCCAACGAAAGGCGACTGCCTGCGGATAATGCGGTTGATGAACACAGTGGTGGTGTCCACGATGGGAACGATGAACATGAGAATGGGAATGATGAACTGGCGGAAGTCAATGAACTCGGGCGAAGGAACACTTGCCGGCTGCCAGAAGAATTTTATTCCGATGGCGGAGAGAAAGACACCGAGGAACTGGCTTCCGGTGTCGCCCATGTAGATGACGGACGGATGCCAGTTGTAAAAAAGAAAACCGAGAATGGCTCCGAGCATGCCGATAAGAATAATCATAAACACCCCTGAGTAATCTTCGTTGAGGAGCATCATGGTGATGGCGCCCACGATGACCATCATGGCAACGGACGAGGCGATGGCGTCCATGTTGTCGAGCATGTTGAGGGAGTTCATGATGCCCACCACCCAGAAGATGGTGAGAAAATAATTGAGCGGCATCCACGAACTTACGTTAACCTGAATCCCCGAAACCATGAGCACCACTCCGCAGGTGAGCTGCGCATTGAATTTGAGGAACGGCTGGGTGTTGTAAGCATCATCGGCAAGACCGAGGAGGAAACCGAGGATGCACGCCATGAGGAAGCCGAAAAATTCGCGGCTCATGAACACTTTGCTCACATCGAAGAAGATGGAATAGCACACGATGGAAAGCAGGAAGATGATGAAGAAAGAAAAGCCGCCCACCGCGGGTTTTGACGAGGCACCCCAGCGAATCACTTTGTCGGAGTCGCGGATGCCGAGCGAGTAAAGAAATTTGAGGAACAAACGGTTGATGAGAAACGAAAGCACCACGCTGCCGACAAAGAATGCCCCGTAAATGAGAACAAGATATTGGGTTCGGGTGAGGTTCATCGGGCGGGTTTAGGGTAGGGACACAAAATTTTGTGTCCCTACGTTAATCCTGTAATTGTTTATTGATTGTTGGTTAATGTTTATTGATTATTATTTTCTTTCAATAAGCCGGAGATTATTATTTATGGTTTATATTTTTCAGATGATGCGATAAATTTTTGACGGAACGTGTTAGAACAAAATTATGATGTTAGAAATTAATTACAGGATGTGACAGAATTTTTATGTTATGTCATTAAAAATTATTTTTCTATAGCATAAACATAAAATTTTGTCGCATCCTCACTTTATTTTAGCGTATCCACAATTTATTTTGTCGTATCCACAATTTATTTTGTCGCATCCACAATTTATTTTGTCGTATCCACAATTTATTTTGTCGCATCCACAATTTATTTTATCGTATCCTCACTTTATTTTACCGTATCCACAATTTATTCTGTCGCATCCACAATTTATTTTACCGTATCCACAATTTATTTTGTCGCATCCACAATTTATTCTGTCATATCCCCATCTTATTTTTGCGCATCTACATTTTATTTTTATGCATACATAAAATATTTCATCTAATAATACTTCAATTTCAAGCTAAATTTAATTTATTTCTACTTCAGCATCAATTCAACATCCTTGGCAAGCGGCAGCAAACTGTCCTTCTCCGAAAGAATGGGGTTCTTTATTCCCCAATCAATTCCAATCAGCCCGTCATTCCAGCGGATGCCGCGCTCCGATTCTTTGTTATAGAATTGCGTGCACATATAGTTTACTATCGTATCGTCCTGCAGCGAAAGAAACCCGTGGGCGAAGCCGGGCGGAATCCACAGCATGAGATTATTTTCTCCGCTCAGCAGCACCGCGTAATGTTTCAGATATGTTTTTGACTGCGTGCGTATGTCCACTGCCACATCGAGCGCTTCACCACTCACCACGCGAACCAATTTTCCCTGCCCGAAAGGCGCAAGCTGGAAGTGCAGCCCGCGCAACACGTTCTTTGCCGAGCGCGACTGGTTGTCCTGCACAAAATCGTCCGTGATGCCCGCATACGCAAAAGCGTTTTTGTTATAAGTTTCAAAAAAATCACCGCGCCCGTCCGTGTGCACTGCCGGCTTCAGCACGAGCAAATCGTCAAGGGGTGTATTGAGAATTTCAAGCACGGGAAATCAGTTGTTTTTAAATTATGATTTGAAAAACATTTGCCTCAGCGTTTCCCAGCGCGAAAGTTTCTTCTTGGTTTCATCGTCATAATAACCGTAGCCGTAGCCGTAACCATATCCATATCCGTAACCATAGCCATAACCATAACGGAACTTCGACATTTCAACACTGTTGAGCACCACAGCAAGTTTCTTGATGCCGCTGTCAATCAAAAGTTTATTCAGATTCGCAATGAACATTCGCTTCGAATAGTTGGCACGCAAAATATAAATGGGATAATCGGCTTTGGCAATAATATCCACCCCGTCCGTGACAATGCCCACCGGAGGCGTGTCAACAATGATGGTGTCATAACGCTCTCTCAGAAAGGTAAGCAGTTCCGCCATCTTCGCGCTGATGATTAACTCCGAAGGATTGGGCGGAATGGGTCCTGCCGTTATGAAATCCAGGTTCGCCAGGTTGCTTTTGTTGATGCAATCATCAATATTATCCCTGCCGATTAATATTGTGCTTACACCCCTGATATTTTCCACGTTGAAACCAATGTGAATCTTCGGCTTGCGCATGTCAAGGTCAACCACAATAACTTTCTTCCCCGAAAAAGCAATGACGCCCGCCAGGTTAATGGCGACAAACGTTTTTCCCTCACCTGAAATGGTGGAAGTAACACCAATCATCTTAGGACCCGGCTCGTTGGAAATAAATTGCATGTTGGTTCTTATCGAACGAAACGACTCGGAGATAGCCGACTTGGGATTCTTATCCACCAAAAGCTGCGACACGGGAATGTCATGTCTGTACTTGGGAATGATGCCTAACAATGCAGCATCCGTATAATGATTCACCTCTTCGAGCGAAGTGATTTCGTTGAAGAATAAATACTTGATGAAAATTATCAAAAGCCCGATTAGGATGCCAATAAACACCGTGGAACTCACAATGAGCCGCTTGTTTGGAGCCACAGGCGCTCCTGTTGTCCATGCCTGCTCCAGCACCACCGTGTTGGAAACAATTCCTGCGCGTGAAACGAGGAACTCTGCTTTCTTCTGCAGCAACATGGAATAAAAATTCTGGTTGATGTTGTAAATGCGGTCGAGCCGGGCAAACTCTCCCTGCATTTCCGGAAGTTTCATGTACTCCCTTTCCAATTCAATAATTCTGTTCAGAATTGTCTGACGCTTGTCCTCAATGGACTTCCTTGCAGATGTGATTGCCTGCATCACCAGCTTTTTGTGTTCATCAAGCCGTTTGCTTATCTGTTTAACCACCTCATTCTCCGGAGTCGCTTCAATCAATAGCTGGTCTTTCTGGTTTTGAAGCGTCTGCAATGTGCTTATCAGGGAAAAAAGTGTTCCATCAGGGTTTCCTCCTGCCAGCGATGATATAAAGTTTTTCGAAGTATCACCGCTGAGAACATTTTTCTCGAGCCGGTTAATGTTGAATAACTCCAGCTCAACCATCAAGCGCTGCGAATTGAACTCATTGATTTTACTCAAATCATATTCGGCTTTAGTTGTCGGGTTTAACACCTGGTTGTTTCTTTTGAAATCTTCCAGCAGCCCTTCGGATTTACCCAGCTCTGTGGAAATGCTTATCAGTGATGTATCAATAAACTGCAGAATATTCACAGAACTTTGTCCAAGCCGTTCAAGATCATAATCAATGAACTCACTGGCAATAGCATTGGCAAGGTCTGTACACTTCTGAGCTGTTTTCTCTTTCACAAGAATCATAACTGTTTGTGCTGTCTGGTTGAGAATCACAATGGAAATATTGCCTATATATTTAGAAACATTCTGTCCGATGGTGTTCACCACGAAAAAGAATGCCTCTTGCTTGAAGTTGCTCTGCTGCTCAAGAATTAACTGAATGCTCACAATAGATAACTTCATATCCAAATGAGGAAACGACTGCCACTCGTCAACTTTCATGGTTTTCGTTACCTGCTCACCCCTGAATACATAACTTATACGGCACTGTTCCGGTGACTGAAAATCAACAAACACGTGAGTACCGAAAAATGCAGAATCAATTATTCTCACTTCCACATTGAACGGACAGCTTCTGTACATTTCGTACGTAAGCACAGTTCCTTTGGCGTAGTAGTTTATATCAAGAGGAAGTTTCCGCAATGCACGCTCCAGCACAACTTTGGAACGAAGCAATTCAATGTCACCGCTGAACTGGGTAGATGCTTCATCGTAAATCTGAGTTGCCGAAATATTGAGGATTCTCCCCGCCTTGTTTTCTGAGCCGATTCTTAAAACAGCGCTCGATTGAAATGTCGGAGGGGTATATCTGAGATAAACATAAGCCGTTGAAATGCCCATCGTGAGAAATAAAAAAAGCCAGAAGAGATTTTTCCTCGCAATGAGCAGAAAGAGTTTTATGTCGAACTCTTCGTTGAGGGCGGTTATTTTCTTTTTAGGCATGCTCGTTATTTAGCGAAAATGGCAATGGTGAGAACAATGGTGGTGAGCAATCCAATCACCGGGGAAATCTTCACCAGCACCGATTCGGCAATGTTACGTGTGGGTTCTATGTAAATAATATCATTTGCCTGCAGTTGCAGGTCGGCTTGCTTCATTCCTTCCACCGTGGATAAATCTATCCGAAATATTTGCGGATTTTTCGGACTGCCACGGATGAGTTTAATGTTATATGCCTTTCCTGTCACGGCTAAACCTCCGGTGGCAGCAAGGGCTTCAATCAGGTTCATATTATCCTTGCTGAGTGGAACAACAGCAGCGCTTCCGCCCTCGCCTTTAAAGACCATAACCTTCCGGTTTAATACTTTGAGAAGGATGAACGGCTTGTTATAATACGCTGCATATTTTTCTTCGAGCAGTTTCTCCGCCTCCCTCACGGTTAATCCATTCAGTTCAACCCTGCCCAGCAGAGGCAGTTTAACAAAACCGTCTGATTCAACAGCATATTGTATCAAACTGCTGCCAACTCCCTGGCTTGCGGCAGTCGTTGAGATGTCAACTAACTTATATCCGTCATTGGTATAAATGTGCAGTTCTATTTCATTGAATGGCGCCAGTTTATATTCACTCTGTATTTTCATAGCAACTGAATCGGGCTTAATGAACTGATAGTTCTTCCCTGTCTTAAACATGATGCTCGGGTTCAGCGAGCGGCATGAAAAAAGCAGCGGCAAACAGAAAATAAAAAGCCAGAAACGTTTCATAAATATTTTAAAAGGGATGTAGCAAAAATATGAGTTAAAGACACACAGGGCAATAGCGAATTACACTGTTTTTCGTTTATTAAGTAATTCACGATATAATTCTGCCATATCACTTGTTAACCGCTGATATGAAAAACGCTCCATCACAAACTCTTTTCCTTTTAACTGCATTTTTTCCCTGAGCGCCTTATCCTCAACGAGGCGCAATAAATTTCCGGCAAATGTTTCCACATCTTCCGATGATGAAAGCAAAGCCGTTTCACCGGGTATCACAACATCTTCAATTCCTCCCACAGCCGTAGTCACCACCGGCTTGCTTCCCGCCTGTGCTTCAATCAAACTGACCGGTGTTCCCTCATTAAGAGATGTCATCGCAATGATATCGAGTCCCGATATTGCCACATCAACATCTTTCATCCACGAAGTGAAAATTAATTTTGCCTGAGGATTCTTTTTCTCAGGAGATGCAAATTCAATTCCGCATTGCGCGGCAAGTGTTTCAATTTTATTTCTTTCCTCTCCGTCACCGATGATGAATGCCTTCACCTTGTGAGAGGTTTTTTCCAAAACAATTTTTAATGCTTTAACAAACAACGGATGATTTTTCACCCGAACCATCCGCCCGATAATGCCGATGGCGATTTCGTTTTCACTAAGAAAATATTTTTCGCGGAATATTTTTCTCTTCTCCTCCTTGCCCTCGCTGAATCGCGCCAAATCGAACCCCAGCGGGACAACTCTTATTTTTTCCGGCTCGCAAATGCGGTGTTCCATGCCGAGTTCATGTTTCTGCGTTTCGCTCAGCGCAACAATGGCATCGCATCGTTTTGCAAGCCAGCGTTCGATGCCTGCAAAAATTATTGTCTTAGGTGTGCTGAAATAGGAATGAAAAAAATGTCCGTGAAATGTGTGAACCAGTATGGGAACTTTATTCCGGATGGCAGCCACCCTGCCCAGCGCTCCCGCCTTTGCCGCATGAGTGTGAACAATGTCGGGCTTATACTTTCTGATGATGGAAGAAATTTTATTGTAAGCAGCAATGTCTTTCAGCGGACTCAGCTCCCTGCTCATTTGCGGAATTATCACCGGCTCCACGCCAAGTTTTTTCAATATAAATTCCGAGCTTTCCTCCGTGTCCTTCTTTACACCTGCAACTAAAATGGTTTCAAACTCCGGTGCAAGATATTTGGTGAGGTATGCCGCGTTGTATGTCGGTCCGCCAAGGTTGAGGCGGTTGATGATTCGGACGATGCGCGGCATAAAATTTTTCTCCTTTCTGTTGCCCGCAATATTATGGTAAAAAATTTCTTCGGGAAATTTGTTTTTAAAAAAAATCCCGCCCTCATCAGGCAGGATTAAACTTTAAACTTTAAACTTTAAACTTTGAACTTTGAACTTTGAACTTTAAACTCCCATTTGAACATCCACCGTCTTCACCTTCCCTCTCTCAATTTTCACTATCACAATTTTTACCCCATGCACCGGATGCGAAAATTTGAACTCATAATTATCCGGAATAAAGTTCCTTATCTCATAATGTCCAATCACATCCGTTGCATCTTTTTTTTTGTCATTCTGCACACACACCACCGTAACATCCTTCAGCGGGTTGCCATCAGGACCCGTCACCGTCCCTTCAATCCCCGAATGATTCAAGCCGATGTCATTAATCACCTTCGCCCTGTTATAACCATTCAGGAAATCCGCATCCGTTTCTTCATACCTCGTCATAATCCGCGTAAAGTCATCCACATCATCATGCATGGTCAGGTTCTTTGTTTCAAGCGCAACAATCACAGCCGAAGCACCCGCACCCACGCTCCCCGACTTGCCCATTGAGTCATTAAACGCCACCGCCTTGTTCAAGGCAGCCGTCAGTGCAAGAGGC
>DATDOJ010000073.1:0-5854 GCA_035293345.1 Bacteroidia bacterium | reverse complement strand
GCATCGGTTCCATCCAGGTGGGCGAAGGTTTGCTCGGACGGGTTATTGACACGCTCGGCACTCCGATTGACGGCAAAGGTCCCATCAAAGGTGAACTGTATGAGATGCCGCTGGAGCGCAAAGCGCCCGGGGTAATTTTCCGCCAGCCCGTCAGGGAGCCGCTGCAAACGGGCATCAAGGCGATTGACGCCATGATTCCCATCGGGCGCGGACAGCGGGAGCTCATCATCGGTGACCGCCAAACGGGAAAGACGGCTGTTGCCATTGACACCATCATCAACCAGAAAGAATTTTATGAAGCGGGCAAACCGGTGTTCTGCATCTACGTTGCCTGCGGACAAAAAGGAAGCACCGTTGCCAACATCGTGAAGACACTGACCGATGCAGGCGCAATGCCATACACGGTTGTGGTTTCCGCCACCGCTTCCGACCCTGCGCCTATGCAGTTCTTCGCACCGATGGCTGGCGCGGCAATTGGGGAGTTCTTCCGCGACACGGGTCGCGCTGCGCTGATTGTATATGACGATTTATCGAAGCAGGCAGTTGCTTACCGCGAAGTGTCGCTGCTCCTGCGCAGACCTCCGGGACGCGAAGCATACCCGGGAGATATTTTCTATCTCCACTCCCGCTTGCTCGAGCGCGCGGCAAAAGTTATTGACTCCGATGTCATCGCCAAGCAGATGAACGACCTGCCCGATGTATTGAAGCCCATGGTGAAAGGTGGCGGCTCGCTCACTGCGCTCCCCATCATTGAAACACAGGCGGGTGACGTGTCGGCATACATCCCCACCAACGTAATCTCCATCACTGACGGGCAGATATTTCTCGAAGCCAACCTGTTCAACTCCGGTGTGCGCCCTGCCATCAACGTGGGTATATCGGTTTCGCGTGTCGGTGGCAATGCGCAAATCAAGTCCATGAAAAAAATTGCCGGAACCCTCAAGCTCGACCAGGCGCAGTACCGCGAGCTGGAAGCGTTCTCCAAATTCGGTTCCGACCTCGATGCATCCACCAAGGCAACGCTCGACAAGGGTTCGCGCAACGTGGAAATCCTCAAGCAGGGACAATACTCTCCCCTCTCCGTTGAAAAGCAAATCGCCATCATCTACTGCGGCACAAAAGGATTGCTCAAAGATGTTCCGGTCAAAAAAGTTAAGGAGTTCGAAACCGAATATCTCACCCTCATGGAGAAGCAGCATAAAGATGTTCTTGAAACATTGCGGCTGGGAAATCTGACGGATGATGCGATTGCGGTAATGGAGAAAGTGGCGAAGGATGTGGCGAAACAATTCGCCAAGTAGTCATGCTGAGCGGAGTCGAAGCATAAAAAAATAATTTGGAAACGAATAGTTGTAACTCTCACAATCTCTCCGCCCGCTTTCCCTCCTGAAAAAGTCGGTCAATCGGGTTTAGATTAGCAAGTTTTGTAGCTCTCACAACCGAAAAAATAAAAAAGTTTGCATTTTCATACCTTTGAACCATGAAAGCATTTGAACATAACTTACCCGTTACCATTGAACAAGTACTTGCCTGGCTTCGTCAATGCACTTCACAGGAAAAAAAAATAATTTTCCATGAGCTGATGAGCGAGTCACAAATGTTATTGCTTGCCAGCGAAAAACCTCTCGCAAAAGATTGGCTGAGCAAGGACGAAGATGAAGCATGGAAAAATTTATGAAAGGTGAACTTGTTGTCATCTCATTTCCTTTCTCGGATTTGTCAGGCGCAAAAAGAAGACCTGCGTTGGTTTTAGCAGATTGGGATGCAGAAGATGTAATGTTGTGCCAGATTACAACCAAAACAAAAGCTGACGGATTTCAAGTGTCTCTCGAAGTAAGCGATTTTGAAAAAGGTAGTTTGCCCGTAGCAAGTCACGTTCGACCGAACAAAATATTTACAGCCGATAAATCAATAATACTTTCTAAAGCAGGAAAAATTTCAGCAGCTAAATTTCAAGAAGTAACAGCAGTTATTTTAAAACTTATTTCTTAAACTCAAATTAAAATTTCATAAAAAGTGGGCGGTCTCAAGGAAGTCAGAATACGAATTGCATCAGTAATCTCTACACAGCAGATTACAAAAGCGATGAAGATGGTGAGCGCGGCAAAGCTCAGGCGCGCGCAGGATGCTATTGTGCGTTTGCGTTCTTACGCATCGAAGCTGAAAGAAATCATGGAAAACGTTTCGCAGTCGTCTGATGTGGCGCAGGGAAATAAGTATTCAAGAGTTCGTCCCGTAAATAAAGTTCTCATTGTCGCTATCGCTTCCAACCGCGGGTTGTGCGGAGCGTTCAATTCGAATATCATCCGCACAGTGAACAGGATGCTGCGCGAACAATACCAGCAGCAGAATAGTGCAGGAAATGTAAAAGTGTTTTGCATCGGCAAAAAAATTTCTGACTACTTCGCCAAGAACAAAAAATTATTTCTTGACCAGCGCAACGATATTTACAATAACCTCAACTTCGAAAACGTAACGCAGATTGCTTCCCATCTCATGGATGAATTCGCCAAAGAGAATTTTGATAAAATGATAATCGTTTACAACCAGTTTAAGAATGCTGCGTCTCAATACGTGATAGAAGAAACACTGATGCCGCTTCAACCCGGAGCAGAACAGTCGGCAGGAAAAACTTCCAAAGCGAAATCGGATTACATCTTTGAACCAAACGCGGAGGAAATTGTGTCGGAACTTATTCCCAAAACCATCCGCACCCAGCTTTACAAAGCAATACTGGATTCCAACGCATCCGAACACGGAGCACGCATGACAGCCATGCACAAAGCCACAGAAAATGCAGGGGATATGCTTAAGGAATTACGTTTATCCTATAACAAAGCACGCCAGGCAGTAATCACGAGAGAAATTCTGGAAATTGTTGGCGGAGCGGAAGCGCTAAAAGGATAATTCACCGCGTCACATTGAGCGAAGTCGAAATGTTCTTCGCTCATAAAATGCTTCGACTTCGCTCAGCATGACTTTCAATTAATTTTCTTTAGTACATCAACCGTCTTCTCCAGCATCTCATCTGTAAAATCAAGATGCGTTACAAAGCGAATGGTTTGCGTTCCGAAAGCAACTGCTTTAATATTCTGCTCTGCAAGTTTTTTCACAAAGACATCGCTGCTTAGTTTTTCGTCAAGAGTAAAAATGACAATGTTGGTTTCCACAGGCAGTTTGCTTTTTACATAAGGAAGATTCTCCAGCGTCTTTAAAATGACTGACGCACGTTGATGGTCTTCTTTCAGTCGCGAAATATTATTGTCAAGTGCGAAGATGCAGGCAGCAGCCAAATATCCTGCCTGACGCATTCCTCCACCGAAGCGCTTGCGAACCCTTCTCGCCTTCGCAATAAATTCTTTGCTGCCCAAAAGCGCAGAACCGACAGGAGCTCCTAATCCTTTCGAAAAACAAACAGAGACGGAATCAAACAACTCACCAATTTGTCCGGGTTTATCGCATGTTACAGTTAAAGCATTGAAGATGCGTGCACCGTCAAGATGTGTGTTCAACTTTCTTGTTCGGCACGAGGCAGAAATCTCTTTCATCTGTTGAAGTGTGTAAACACTTCCGCCCGCACGGTTGGCAGTGTTCTCAAGAGAGACGAGAGAAGTACGTGTGAGCCAGTCAAAGTTCAGGTTAATGTTTTCTTCAATTTGTTTTGCACTTAATCTTCCTCTGTCGCCAACTAAAAGTTTTGTCTGCACTCCCGAGTTCGCAGCAACACCGCCCGATTCATACTGATAAATATGAGAGCTAACATCACAGATTACTTCATCTCCCTGTTTGGTATGAACATTAATCGCAACTTGATTGCACATTGTTCCCGAAGGACAAAACAACGCTGCATCTTTTCCGAACATCGCAGCGATTTTATTTTCAAGCGCGATTATAGTCGGGTCTTCATTAAACACATCATCACCCACTTCCGCTTTCATCATCGCGTCAAGCATTGTCTTTGAGGGACGTGTTACGGTATCGCTTCTTAAATCAATCAGCATAATCGTTCACTGTTATTTTTTTCTCACAATCATTACTCCATCACGCACCGCCAACAAAACATTTTCAACCCTGTCACTCGCCTGAACTTTTTTACTGAACTCGATAATGCCCTTTGTCTCCTTATCATTCGGGTCAACGGCTTCAAGAACTTTTCCGCTCCACAAAACATTATCGGCAAAAATATATCCTCCGCTCCGGACTTTCGGAAACACAAGGTCGAAATATGCAGAATAATTTTCTTTGTCAGCGTCAATAAAAACCAAATCAAAAGTTTCATTGAGCTTTGGAATTATTTTCATTCCATTGCCGATGTGTAGCGTGATTTTATTTTCCACTCCCGCTTTCTGAAAATATTTTCGAATCATGTCTTCGTGTTCCGGATTCAGTTCAATCGTGTGGAGCATTCCGCCATCCTGCAATCCCTCACTTAGGCAAAGAGCAGAGTAACCTGTGTATGTTCCGATTTCAAGAATTCGTTTCGGCTGAATCATTTTGCTTAGCATACTTAGCATACGTCCCTGCAAATGTCCCGACAGCATGCGTGGGAACATGACATTCGCATTCGTATCGCGGTTTAGCTCTGCAAGCAACTTGCTCTCGGCTTTTGTATGCGCTTCAGCATAAGCATTAATCTTCGTGTCGGGAAATTCCATATAAAAAAATTGGGAAGCCAAAGATAGTTACACGAAATAAATTTCTACTTAATTATACTTGAACAAAAGTCTCAGATAGAAGCGTGGGTTTTTGAGTTTCGCCCTGATGTCGAGGTTGTCAAACATGAAAGGAATAGATTCGCGCAGCACTTTGTTCTTCGTTGCTTTATTTAAAAGAAAATTCAGCAGCCAAGGATAACGGCTGATTTTTTGGAGCCGGGTACTTAAGCTTAGTTCATCCCACAAAACGCGATATACGCCTTCGTCATACTGTTTCAGAAATTCTCCATCAAACCGATTGGCATCAAGACAACGCTTTGACTGTTCAGCGGCTTTCATTCCGCTGAGCATTGCATTGCCGATTCCTTCGCCTGTGAACGGGTCAATGAGAGAAGCTGCATCACCTGTCAGCAAAAAATTATCTCCCGAAATTTTTCTTTTCTCCGAACCAAGCGCCAATCCCCATCCTTTTATTTCTCCAATCATTTCAGCATCACAAAATCTTTCTTTAAAAACCGGATGCTCTCTAATGATTCTGTGCATTTCATTTTTAAGGTTTGTTTTTTTCTTTGACACAATGTGTGAGGGAATACCAACACCAACATTTGCTTCACCATTCGGGAGAGGAAAAATCCAGAAATAGCCAGGAAGAATTCCCTTCAGAAAATGAAGTTCAATAAAATTCTGCTGATGCATTCCATTCACTCCTTTGTAATAAGCCCGTACGGCAGCAGAATAATTTTTCTGATTCACTTTATATCCGCCAAGCGAACGGGCGGTTAATGAGCGGTCGCCCTCAGCTCCGATGAGAAGTTTGCATCGCAAAGTTTTATTCTCTCCTACTGACGTATAATGGATTTCAATTGCATCCTCAACCCGTGAAATATTTTTTATCTCTGCGCCTTCAATTACATCCGCAAAATTTTTGTCTATCTTGTTAAACAGAAAATCGTCAAAGGCAAATCGCTTTGCAACATAACCCGCAGGATATTTCAAATCAGATAAATTATTTCTGAAAGGAACTTCTATTGCAACACCATTCGGTGCCGAAAAGACAATTCCGTTACAGGGCAGAATCTTTTCACTTATCGCAGCGAATTCCGTATGGATAGATGAATCAATCTTTTGCAAAACATCTGCAACTTTTCCGCTAAGCGCATCCCCGCAAATTTTATCGCGGGGAAAAACGCTTTTATCCA
>DATDOJ010000072.1:0-7748 GCA_035293345.1 Bacteroidia bacterium | reverse complement strand
CTTGGGCAGCCCGTTCGGGAAATCATATTTCTGATGATAGATGGGATGAGAAAAAGGAAGCTCCACAAAATCCAGTTCAGGAAAAACCTTTTTCATCTGCGGGCGAACAAAAGCGTCCATGCCATAGTTATCTGAGATGTGAAGAAAGCCGCCAGCCGCTAAATACTTCCTCAGGTTCTCCGCCTCCTGTGTGTTGAAAATAATATTCCCGTGACCGGTGATATGCACAAAAGGATAATTGAAAATCTCCTGCGAGCCCGGCTCCACGATTGCCTGCTCAGGAAAAAAATTTGTGCCGATGCTTTTGTTGCAGAACCTGGCAAGATTGGGCAGCGATGTTTCAAGATTGGCATACCAGTCGCCACCGCCACTGTATTTGAGAAGGGCAATGTGATAGGATGGTTCGGATGGAGAGAAAGAAGCAAAAAGCAAAAGGCAAAAGGCAAAAGGCAAAAAACTTTTTCTCATCTGAAATATTTTTTAACAAATAATAGAACATCTGCCGTAGGACAGATTTGTCCTTTGGCAAACAGATGACGCGGAAAACAGAGATTTAAAACGGATAAAAAAATCTGCTCTTATCCGTCCTTTCAGCGTCATCCGCGTTCCATTTTATTTTGCTGATGCAAACCTCTTCGCCACTTCATCCCAGTTCACCACGTTCCACCATGCGGTGATGTAATCCGGTCTGCGGTTCTGGTAATTGAGGTAGTAAGCATGTTCCCACACGTCAAGACCGAGAACAGGCGTTCCTTTTATGTCTGAAACATCCATGAGCGGGTTGTCCTGGTTAGGCGTGGAGCCGATGGAAAGTTTTCCGCCATTCACCACAAGCCATGCCCAGCCCGAACCAAAACGTGTTGCACCGGCAGAAGAGAATTTTGTTTTGAACTCGTCAAACGTTCCGAACGTTGAGTTGATGGCATCAGCCAAAGCGCCTGTGGGCATTTTGCTTCCTCCTGGAGTCATCAGAATCCAGAACAAGCTGTGATTCCAGTGCCCGCCACCGTTGTTGCGCACAGCGGGAGATTGTTTGGAAATGTTTGCAAGAATTTCTTCAATGCTCATCTGGTCGAGAGGCGTGTTTGTTATAGAGGCATTGAGATTATTCACATAAGCAGCATGGTGCTTGTCGTGATGGATTTCCATTGTGCGCGCATCAATGTGCGGCTCCAGCGCATTCGCTGCGTATGGAAGAGGAGGAAGTTGAAAGGACATGATTGTTAGTTTTAAATTGGGAGAACAAAAATAGTCATTTAAGTTAAATGTTCTTGATGCTGCAGCCGCGACTACAAATTTTTTCCTCTTCCGCCCTTCAGAATCTCTACTGCTTTTTTCACCGTTGCATCTTCGCTGTTGATGACGGGATAATATCCGTCACTTTTCCAGAACTGCCGCGCAATGAGCGCTTTCAGGTTCAGCTTTATTTTTTCTGCCGAACGCCTGATTGCTTTTTCATCATTCACTGCTTTCTGCCTGACAGCGTACTTTACAAAATCTCTGTAGAGATGTTCCGATACGGAAAACTTTGAATTGAATTCATCAAAGTTATCGAACGTGGTAAGAAGTTTCCTGTTCTTATCCACATAATCATAAGCAAACTGCGAAAGAATTCCTTTACCGATGACATCTAAAAAAAACGGGGAGATGAAAGAAGTATCGCGCGGAACAAAAACATCGGGCATAATTCCTCCGCCCCCGTAAACAGCTTTTCCTCCGGGAGTAAAATATTTTAAGCTGTCGGCAAAATGAATGCTGTCAGGATTTTGCAGTTCTCCATGAGCGATCCGCTCAGAACGGTCGCGCGAATAGTTTTCATAACCCTCGTTGTATGGTCTCTGTATTGAACGACCTGTCGGAGTATAGTAACGTGCAATCGTAAGCCGAATGGCAGAGCCGTCAGGCAACGAACTTTGCTCCTGCACCAATCCTTTTCCGAACGAGCGTCTTCCGATAATGGTTGCCCTGTCCCAATCCTGCAACGCTCCTGCAACAATCTCGCTTGCCGATGCACTGCCTTCGTCAACGAGCACAACTAATTTTCCATCTTCAAAAAATCCGCGCTGTGTTGCGAAATATTTTTCTTCCGGTCTTGCTTTTCCCTTGGTGTACACAATCAGTTTTTTGTCAGGCAAAAATTCATCGGCAATTTTTATTGCCGTATTAAGATACCCTCCCGGATTATCTCTCAGGTCGAGGATAAGTTTCTTCATTCCTTTTTCTTTCAGCATCATGAATTTATCCATGTATTCATCGGCTGTTGTGGCAGAGAACTGGCTGATACGGATGTAGCCGATTCCGTTGTCAATCATATATCCGGCATCCACGCTCGTCAAAGGAATTTTATCGCGCGTAATGCTGAAGTCGAGCAAATCATCAAAGCCCCTTCTGAAAATGGCAACACCCACTTTCGTTCCGCTTTTTCCGCGAAGAAGTTTCAATACATCTTCGTTATGTATGCCAACACTTGCAACATTTTTTCCATCCACCTTTACAATCCTGTCGCCTGACTGAATTCCCAACTGCTCCGATGGACCACCTGACACGGCAGTTACAACCATGATCGTATCGTCCTGAATGTGGAACTCAATCCCGATTCCGTCAAAGCCGCCTTCGAGCGGTTCGTTGTACGCCCTCACTTGGTCGGCAGGAATGTAAGTTGAATGAGGGTCAAGATTTTCGAGCATCGAACGGATAGCGGACTCGACAAGAAATTTATTATTCACCGTGTCCACATACGAATCATCAATGTAATTTATGATGTCGTTGATTTTGGATGACTCATTTTGCCTAAAAGAAAACAGTGACTTCTTTCCTGTAAACGGCTGCTTCATTTGCCTGCCGATGAAGATGCCGCCAACAATGGCAAGGGCGAGCAAAAGAGGAAGAAATATTTTGAGGCGGTCGTTCATTTGAAAAAGAAATTGGAAAGTTGAAATTGGAAATTAAGAGTTTTGAATCATGAAGTCAGTTTTGTACCTGAACCAAATTTCTATTTTCTAATTTCCAATTTCTAATTAATAAAATTATAAACTTAAATTCTCTTCCATCATTCCTTCCGGAGTGAATTGCTGAACTGTCACTCCAAACTTGCAGAGGAAATCAACGCCTTCATCGGAAGCGATGCCTTTGTAATCGGAATAGGACTTAAGGAACAGAACCTTTTTAATGCCTGAAGAATAAATCATTCTCGCGCACGGAAGACAAGGGGATAGCGTGAGATAAAGCGTAGCATCTTCCAGCGTCACACGGTTTTTTGCAGCATAGAGGATTGCATTCTGTTCGGCATGCAAGGCAAGGGAGCATCCTCCTTTGCTGTCGCGCGGACAGCCAACATCAGCCCATTCTTCATCGCAGTTGTGAGTGCCTGCCGGAGGACCGTTGTATCCGAGCGAAACAATGCGAGTGTCCTTGGTGAGCACTGCGCCCACTTTCAGTTTCACACAATGCGACTTGCGCGAGAGATTCACCGCAAGTTCCATATAAATGTCGTCAAAGCCGGGCTTGGTCATGGTTAAAATTTGTGCGCCAAAGATAACTTGAAATAGTATGACACGCGGGTGAAATATCGCTAAATGTTGTTTCGAGAAAACTTGTTTACGCATTTAAATGCAATCAATTATTTCAAAAATTCTCTGTAAGAAAAAACAGGATTGGAAAATAAATTCCTGAAATATGTTCATGGAATAAAATATAAAATTTAAAACAGAATAAAAAAACTGAATACTCTTTGTAATAATTCCATAATTATTCCCTCAACTCAAAAACTGAATGCATGTAGAATTGCGGGAGAAAATATTTCTGAGCTATATCCTATGACACGTATGAAATTAAAACTGAGATTTCAGGTTGCGCCTGTGCTTAAAGTCACTCCCGCTTTCCGGCTGATTGCTGCCGGAACGGTTGCAGCCGTTCTGTTGTTTGCATTTGTCATTTCCTATTTCAATGCAGCCAACGTTAAGAAGGCATACGCATCGGGCCCATCAGAAACAATGCTGACCGGGTCGTTTATTATCAACATGGGTATTACTCCACAGACAAGCAGCAATGGTCTTCGTCCTTATGGAATGATTTACGACCTGATAAAAAATTACAAGGTTCCAATCAAGTGGAGTATCGAACCGACCAAAGTAAAAGACGGCACGGACTTCACATACAACAGTGTAGATTATAAAGGCGGAACATTTGTTGTCCCAGCAGAATACATTACAGCGGCAGTCGCATCACGAATAACATACTGGACAGGACAGGGAGTCAATGGTGTTTACACTACTTCTTCAGTAAGTGTTCCCGTGTATGCCACTATCACCAACTTTCCGGAA
The DNA here is from genome assembly GCA_035293345.1 of Bacteroidia bacterium. Classification (GTDB taxonomy): domain Bacteria; phylum Bacteroidota; class Bacteroidia; order AKYH767-A; family 2013-40CM-41-45; genus 2013-40CM-41-45. The sequence continues at coordinate 3,426 of DATDOJ010000072.1, read as the reverse complement.
ATCATGATTGACACACTATCCGGACTTCAATCTATTATCATAAGCTACTATACCAATGCTTCAATTCCTTCATCAGCATATTCGCTGGGCGCTCCTGCGGGATTAAATCAGTGTTATGACATCTGGACAAATCCTCATGGTGACCCGACCTGGGCAACGCACGGATATTTATACAACTTCGTAGTGAACCAGAAAGGATGGGTATGGTCGCAGTGCCACTGTGTGAGTATGCTTGAGGATGTTATTAATCCCAATCCGCCTTATGAGCAATTGAATTTCTTAACTCAGAATGGTTTGAAGTGCTGGCAGGCGGGTTCATGCGGAGCGGGAATTTCCGAGTCCCATGTGCTTTCTCCAACTACACCTTATACATACTCTTATCCCACCGATCCTGAAATGCAGTTCATGGGAAATCTTGAGCTTGCAACACAAGCCGGTTCGGAGAGATGGTTTCAGCCGCTTTCCACAGGCGGATGGAATGCCGGAACTAAGGTTGGTGTTTCCACCGCAAACGGCAGTGCGCCTCAGCAAGGTGTGTTGTCAGTTTTTGGTTATGCTTATGGCAATTCGAATTACGGACGTGTGATGTATGATGCAGGGCACGATTTAACTTCGGGTGGCGGTGGCGCTGCACAGCCGCAGAAGGTTGCTGCCCAACGGACATATTTTAACTTCATGCTGCTTGCAGGAAAAGACAGGGAACTGAACATAACGACCGACATGCCTCCCGACACCTTGGGCTACGGAAGCGCTGTTGCCGTTTCGGCAAATGCAGTCAGCGGCACTGCGCCATTCAACTATAAATGGACAACCCAGCGCGGTGGTTCATTTGATGACACAACCGCTGCTTCAACAGTTTATTATCCCCCGCCAAGCCCTGAAACCTTCGACATCATCCGGGTGATTGTAACGGATGCCTGTAATCGTGTAAACTTCCAGACAGCAAGAGTTAATCTTAACAGCTCCGCTCCCCTGCCGGTTACATTAATCAGTTTCACCGCTGCTGCGGTTCCGCAAGGCATTCAAATTAACTGGAGCACCTCAAGCGAATCAAATAACGATTACTTTACCCTTGAACATTCGGCTGACGGAGTTCAGTATTCCGCCCTCGATAACATTGACGGTTCAGGCAACAGCAGCGAAGCGCTCCATTATGCATGGCACGATGAAAATCCATTTAAGGGAATGAACTATTACCGCCTCACCCAAACCGATTTTGACGGAACTCAGAAAATATTCAGCCCCATCAGCATCAGCACGGATGATGTGCCGTTTGAACTTTCAGTGGTGAATGTTTATCCCAACCCTTTCACCGGGGACTTCTCCATCACCTACAATGCTGAAAACAGAGGTATGACACGTCTCGAAATCAGAAATGCGGAAGGCAAACTTGTTTACACCGAACCGCTCAACTCTTCCCCGGGAATAAACCGGTATGACTTCAGCAAGAAAGTCGCTCTGCCGAAAGGTATTTACTTCGTTATACTTGCTCAGGGGAAAAATAAAACTGAAGCAAGGCGTTTAGTAAAATACTAAGACACTAACAGAAAGAAAGAATTAAAACGCTCCCCGACTCTTCGGTGGGCGTTTTTTATTTCTCCGAAACTCAAATAATTCAACATTATACCTCATTAATTCAACTGTCCCTCATTGTGCCACGGAGATTTATTCAATAAATTTGCAGTCAAATTAAATCTTATGAAAAAATATGTATTGATTATGGCTGCATCTTGTGCAGCATTGATGATTTCAGGATGCAGGAAAGAAACCTGCACCGGGGGCAAAGGCGGTGATTATGCCTTGCAGATTTATCCCGAGCATCATGGCGATGCTATTTTGGGCGCAACTTTTTTTGTCGAGTTCAATACGCAGAGCTCTCCTGGTTCCGTTTCGGATTTCGACATGAAGGTGAAAGCAGAACCGGGCGCAGAATTTATCTCGCTTGAAAATATGCGTTGCGGTGATTACTTCATCTACTGCGTGGGAGCGGATGTGGACAGCGCGGCTTCTGAAGTTGTCAGAGGCGGAATTCCTTATTCTGTTGCCGATGGCGCGGGAGGTGTTGTAAACATTATTGTTCCGGTAACGGAATAATTTTCCCGGCTGATTAATTTCTATCCGAGGGTAACTTAATTCATGTCACGATATACGTGACGGAATAAGCCGGAATTATTATGAGAAATTTTTTCGCAATAATATTTTTGTGCGCGGCATGCTGCTGTTTTTATTCTTGCAAGTACGACACGATTGAACCCATGCTTGACGGTTATCCGCAGCATATCGGAAAAATATTTTCCTCGCACTGCGCCACCACCGGATGCCACACCACTGCCGACAAGGATTTTGCAAGCGGACTCGACCTGAGCAGTTGGAACGCATTGTTCAACGGAGCGCGGAACGGAAGCCCCGTGATTCCGTTCAGTTCCAAATACAGTTTCCTCTGCTATTTCATAAACTCCTATCCCGATTTGGGAATCATCAGCGACTCCATCGGAAACCGCATGCCGCCCGACCCGCTGCCCGTGCTTTCGCATAATGATGTGGATGCGATTATGACCTGGATAAACACAGGCGCTCTTTCTAATTTCGGCAAAGAAAGATTTCCAAATGATGCTTCGCGCAAAAAAATTTATGCCGCCATGCAAAGCCGCGATATGGTTGCTGTCATGGATGCGGCAAGCCGCCAAATCATGCGTTACATTAAAGTGGGCGCAAACGATAATGTGACTGAACTTCCTCATCAAATCCGCATCTCGCCTGACGGACAATATTGGTATGTGCTTTTCCTGAGCGGGCAAATCGTGCAGCGCTTCCGCACGTTCGATGATTCGTTTGTTGACCAGGCAGTCATCGGTCCCGGAAACTGGAACACCATGTCGGTTACGCCCGATGGAAATCATCTCTTTGCTGCCGACTTCAGCCCTGCCCCTGCCGGAAAAATTGTTCATGTTGATTTGCAAACCATGACCGTCACAAGTTCATTCGACCAGCTTCAAAATCCTCACGGCACATATTTCATGCAAACGCAGAATGTGCTTTATGTCACCGCGCAATACGGCAACTTTATTTACAAATTCAATTTCGGCACAAGCCCTGATTATAATGTGATTGATGTCCCTGATTTTATTCTGATGCAGACGGGCGCTTCTGTAAACACCGCCCATAGTTTCGACCCGCATGAAATAATATTTTCGGCAGATGAACAAAAATATTTTGTCACCTGCCAGTGGTCGAACGAGGTGAGAATATTTAACTCCGCCAACGACATGCTGCTCGACTCCGTTTCCGTGGGTAGCTTTCCGCAGGAGATGGCGATTTCGCCAGCGCGCAATTTACTTTTTGTAACGTGCCAGGAAGACAGCGCCTCCGCCACGCTTCAGCCGGGCGAGAAGGGTTCCGTGTTTGTTTATAACTATCAAACCAACC
>DATDOJ010000071.1:0-4342 GCA_035293345.1 Bacteroidia bacterium | reverse complement strand
GAAACAGCGCGTTTCAAGAATGTAAAGTTGTCCGGAGGGTTTGAGCTTTTTGTAAATGTCTGCAAACATTTCGTCCATAAATGTGAACTCGTGAAAAGTGGAGATTAAAAATATTTTATCAAAAGTGTTGTCGGGAAGATTTGTTTGTTTTTCTGTCCCTATGCACCTATAATATTTATTTGTCAAAGGGTCTTTTAGTTTTTTACAATGTTTCACGACTTTGTCAAAGTTCCCCTGGCTTAGTGTGTTTGTGTCAATATCCTGAACATAAAATATAATGCTGTCTGCCACCAGGGTGAAACCAAACATATTTTCTCCGTTACCGGCACCTACTTCCGCAACAATGTCGCCCGCATGAAAGTCGAAATAGCTGCGAAAGTCATTTTCGTTTTCAAAATAGTTCGCAACATTTCCGTATGTCCTGTAGGAATATTTTGGTTTGTAATTCGCGCTTGACAGTACGATAAGTGAAATTAAAAGAAGTATGAGGTGTTTTTTGTTCATTGTCGTAGTGTAATGGTATTCTGTTACTCCCTACTGATATACCGCTGAAGCAATAAAATAATTTTCAATCATCGCCCTGAATTCAGTGATGCGCTCGAGTGATTTTTCCCAGCTATATTGGGTTTCACTTTGCTTTTCGATCACACGGTTATAGATCACTTCTCCAAGCGCTTCAGGATTCGTAACTTCATTTTGAACCAGGTTCACAGTTTTATATGATTCAAGGTTATTATAGTATTCATCGCAGGCATCTTCAAAAACTTCGCAACAAATATTTGTCAGAGCATCAAATCTTTCCAGGTAAAATTTTGAAATAGCCGTTCTTATCATTTCCGGAACAAAGGGGTCGCTTTGCAAGTTTTGAGCAAATGTCTTTTGTTTCCATAACCATGGATCAACGAAGGTTCCGGCATCTTTCGATTCTTCGAGTCTTGACTCAATGTTCCTGCTTACCTTTAGAATAAATAGCTGTACGTGATTTTTGAAACGGGAATTATCAGAATCATCGTCAAATTCGCTCATCATATAATCTGAGAGCCAGTGTAGCTTCCTGGCTACCTCCATTTGATAAGCTTCGTTATAGGTTTTCATTAAAAATCAATTTTACCATTTATTGCGTCATTCAATTGGCGCCTGATTTCTTTTTCAATATAAAGTCTCTCATAAGGATTTGAAGTACAAAATTCACTCCGGTAATGAAAACTCATCGCATGATAATGCTCCATATATTCACTTCTCTTTTTATCCAATTCCTGGATCTTTTCGTAGTCAATCTCTTTTTGTGCAAGAAGAACTCTAAGCTCATTCTCGGTATCAACAACCAATTGGGCATACTTCAGAACAATCTGAAGATCAAGTTTTTTATAATTAATATCGTAAATGATTTTTACCCAGTTTGTTCTTTCGTATGAAAACTGATCAGTGCCAAAAATGTCGTGATGCAGTTTTTTGTTTTCCATCAGTATTAAAATGATATGCGCATTAAGTCTTTTTGGATCAATTAAAAATCAATTTCCTCATCAACTGCATCCTGAACAATCGAATTCCTGAAGCTGCTTTGTCTTTTTGCTTCTTCTTCCCTGACTCGTTTTCTCTTATCGTAGCTGGCGGCTGCCGTAACAATATAATAACCACATAGTCTTTCTACCTTTCGCGCCAATTCCACTACCTGCAACAAATCCTTTTGTGTCAGATTATCTCCTAAGCTTTCAATTTCCGTCTTTGCTTTTTCATAAGCATTTTTTAACGCTTTAATCCGCTCGTCGGTTGCGTCTTCTCTCGGGCCGAAAAAATCAACATGCAAATTCCCACTCAAATTGTACCCGCTAATATGAAGCAATACTTTATAGTTCATAGAATGTCAGCTTGAGCAAAATTCGCAACCCACCTCATTACTTGGATTTTCTAAATCCTTAAATCTAATTTAGCATGCAGAATCTTTTAATAGCTAACTTTTTATTAAAGGGCAGATTGTCAGTCAATTAACTAATCAACCCTGCCGCGTTAAAAACAATTCAAAACTTATCGCAAGCGACCATTGGCAGATCGATTTGAAATATTTTTAATACTTCGGCGTGAAAAGATTGAATGTCCATGTTTTTTGTTTTTTATTTTATTCCGCTATAATCTTTTCGTAAGAACATTGGACGATGCCACAAAAGTCGTGGTCAAGTATTTTTGGGGCTGTTAGTTTTGAGGTAGAAAAAGCGGCATTCATCCAGTCAGAATACAGAAGAGCCTTTCAACAATAGCGATTTTTAAACCTTAAGTATTCTTTTTTGACAAAATGCAGGTCTATTTCATAATTATTAAGATGCCTTCTTGCCAAAAGGCTAATAATCAATCCCTGTAAATGTCTTACGCTTCCAAAATCCGCACTGGATAAATAAAGAATTGCACTGTTTGAAAAGGCTATTTTCTCATCCTTCAGCACAAGTTTCTTCAGCACATCTTTAATAATTTGAACCTTTTCCTTATCGGAAGGAGGAAATAACCTAATGTGGCGATGTTGCAAATCAACTGAAACGTCTTCTGCACAGGTAATAATTACTTTCGTCCTTACATCCTGAAGCCTGGTTAAGAGCTCTTTTGATGCCGCTTCCCATATCTTATCCGTATAGCTATCAATTAACACAACTGAATGGGAGTTTAGAAACGAAGTGCGAAGTTTTTCCTGCGACTGCTTAGATTTTAATCCGTATTGAACGTTTTCAAAGGTGGTAGAAAATATTCGCTGTTCCGGTGTATTTTTCCTGATCGCGTTTACAATGGCAAAGGCCAGGTGGGTAGATCCATTTCCACATTGACCGGAGATTACTAAAACACTTTTATCAGCAGTATTACGGGCAAATTCAATAGCGGCAGTTTTTGCCTTTTTATTTACATCAGCTGCAAAGAAGTTTGAAAAGTAAGATGTTTGCTGCATGAAGCTGATATTTGAATGAAACTTGATCATAACATACGCTTTTTTTTGGAAAATCGTTTTTTCGATTAATTACGTCCTTAAAAAGTCTTTTGCCCTCTCTTAATCTTGTTTGTTTTTTTACCCTGATATATATCCGGTCCGTAAGCGCTTCAATCTAATTTAGCATGCAGAATTATCCGCCGGATGATTTTTTATTAAGTGTCAGGCATTCAAGCGGTAAGCTAATTCACAGGGGTTGGTTAAAAAATAATCAAAACTTTACGCACTCCGGAAACACCCAGGCCAGCCGGAAAAACTGGTGGCCTTTTAATCCGGAAATGTGAGACAAATTCCGTAAATTAGCTACGCCAATTTAGTTCTTTAGCCTGAGAATAATTTCAACAACTGAAATAATGTTAATCGAACGCACAACAAATAATCAAATCGTAATCACTGTTTCGTCCTCCATTGACAGTTTTGGACTTCAGCGACTAATTTACTATCTGAAATACTTGGAGGCAACTTCAAAGAGCAAAGCCAAACAATCTGACGTTGACAAACTAGCTGAAGAAGTAAATGCTTCCTGGTGGGCTAAAAATCGCAAACGGTTTATCAAGTGAAAATAATTGTTGATGTAGGACTTGCAAAAAAAGGCATTACAAATTTTATTGCTACGGAAGAACTATTTAAGTTGAGAGAATATGACTTTAGAAAACCGAAGTGAGGACAAAATTCAGCCTGTCTTTTTATCACTTTCTCTTCCCAACCCCCCTCCTCCCCACCCACCCTAGACTCAACCCATACACCACATGCCCCGTAAGACTTCCGGAAAAAGTAAGCCAGTTCAGCGGGAACATCATGGCCTGCGCTTCGTCGAAGGTGAGGAGCACAAGTTGCAGGCAGACGAAAACAAATAGACCGAAGGCTAAACCAGAGCGGAGGAAATAGCGGGAAGCGCCAAAAATATACAGCAGGATGAAATAAACCATCCCCAGTCCTCCGCCATTTCCGATGTAGCGCCAGAGATATCCGAGCCAGGCCACGGGATGATCTTCCATCGCCAGCCAGCCGCCGATCTTCGGGATAAAGTCGCTCCAGCCGGAAAACAGGAAGGGCAGGCGCGAGAGATCATACAACGCAACTGCAAAAATTCCGGCCACCCACCCGCGCAGGGCCACGCGACCGGTGCCGGTATCGCGCAAACCCAGAATCAGCGACAGCGCCACTAACGGCAAAATGAGAAACAGCGCGCAATGCTGCAGGCTCAGCACACCGGTGCAGTGCAGTACAATGGACATTACCGGAAGAAAACCGGTGAGAATAAAACAAAGCGGGATGGTCTGCGGTAAGACAGAATGGCGGAGTGGAATCGTGCTGAACATGGACGTTGCGTTTAATTACAGATGCAAATGCAACGTGATTTTACACACGAAC
>DATDOJ010000070.1:0-8236 GCA_035293345.1 Bacteroidia bacterium | reverse complement strand
ATGTTATACGAAGAGTAAAAATATTTAGAATCGTGGCGGAACGCTATCGCAATCGAAGAAAGCGTTTCTCATTAAGGATGAATCTAATCGCTGGTATTTATAATTTTGAGCTTCGTTAATTACGCAAGATGTCTATTATATGCCGAAGAAAATCACATGCATAATTTCCAACATTAACAAGGTGCTGGCATTTGGGAGGATTGCCGATAATCTGAACAAAAAAAAATTCATTCTAAATTTTGTCTTACTTAATTCCGAAAATTCCGTCCCTGAATATTTTCTGAGAGCAAAGCACATTCCGGTTCACAGAGTTTTATGTCCCGGGAAAAAAGAATTGCTTGGCAATTTCTTTTTTCAAACAGATGGAAAAAAATAAGGCAGCAGCAGGAAAAATGAAAACCCTGAAACCGGATGGAATGAAACGATTGTGCTGAAATGCTTATTGAAAAGGTCTTCAATCGAATAAAACAGACAGTATTTATATTTATCAATTGTTGAAAGAAAAAATTATGAAACAAAAACTGCACATCATCCTCCCGGCATACAATGAGGCACTTAATTTGCCGAACCTTCTGGGAAGAATAGAAAATTTCTCCGCACAGGTTCCTTACCTCGATATGACCGTTTTCGTAATCAATGATGGCAGCACGGATAACACATCGAATCTGTCCAAAGATTTTCCGATGAGCATTCGAAAAATAGTTGTTGATCTGAATCCGAATCGCGGGTTGGCGGGAGCAATGAGGGCAGGAATTGGAGAGGGCATGAAAGGACTGTCTGAACAGGATGTGCTGGTTGCATTGGATGCCGATGACAGCCATAATCCTTTCCTGATTGAAAGAATGCTAAAGCAGATTAACGAAGGAAGTGATGTAGTTATCGCTTCGCGATACCAAAAGGGCTCAAGGATTTATGGTCTCACTAAGTTCAGAAAATTTACAAGCTGGTCTGCAGGAATTCTATTCAGGGTTTTGCTTCCGGTAAAAGGGGTAAAGGATTATACAAGCGGATTCCGGGCTTACAAAGCAAAGATTCTGCGCAAAGCAATAAACAGATATGGAGAAAAGTTTATACAGGAGCAGGGCTTTGCCTGCATGGCAGAAGTTCTTTTGAAGTTAGCCAAAGAAAAAGCCATCATTCATGAAGTTCCTTTTATACTGAGGTATGACAGAAAGAAAGGAAGCAGTAAAATGAAAGTTATCAAGACCGTCAGGGAAACAATTAATTTAATTTTCAAATACCATTAATCTTGTTGAATAGTATTGATAAAAAGCATCGCGCGTATTACCTGGTTGCTCTGTGTGGCATTGCCTGCATTATCAAGCAGCAATGTTTCAATATGGATTGCCCTTTGTGACGCGCGTAGATGAAATAACAATTATTAAAGACCCTCTGAAAATTCTTTTATAATTTTGAAAAATACTTCCTATATTGACAACATCGTCTTATGCGGAATTTATGATGTGCGTATCTTAAATATGCCGTAGGTAATAGCAAAGCAAATTCAGATGTTGCAGGAAACAGGAGGTAGCACCGGGGTGGGATTGAAAATATTTTTGAAGATGGTTGAGAAGGACAATTCACCACCTAGAAGTATTTATACCGATGTAACTGATTCTTTCTGGATGAATTATAGGTATGAAAATAAATGGCTGATTGGAACAGACACGGATCGCCTTCATGAATTGGATTCACAATATATTGTTGTAGTTGAGAGGGAGAACCAAAATTACTAAACCAATTTAAAGTATTATGATTTTATAAAAAGAAAATATGCAAAGGTCTTTAATAAAAGTTACAGTGTTACAGACAGATAATTAGAGTACGGGAATTTTTATTACTTCCATTCGGCAACTATTTATAAGTGAAAGTGAAGAAGATATTATTCCTGTTCGGTACGCGCCCCGAAGCAATAAAACTTGCTCCGCTGATTTGGCTTTTGAAAGATTCAAAATATTTTTCAGTGAAAGTCGGAGTCACGGCACAGCACAGGCAATTGCTCGACCAGGTGCTTGATTTTTTTCAGATCATTCCTGACTATGATTTGAACATAATGAGCCCGAATCAATCCCTGCATGCGCTCACTGCAAATTTGATTGAACAAATTACCGAAAAGATTTTACTTAAGGAGAAATTCGATTTAGCCATTGTTCAGGGCGACACTTCAACCGTGATGGCAGGAGCTTTATCAAGTTTCTATCTGAAAATTCCCTTGGCACATGTTGAAGCAGGACTGAGAAGCGGGAACATGCATGACCCATTTCCTGAAGAGATGAACAGAATGGTGACTTCGCGGTTAACGCAATATCATTTCTGCCCGACTGAAACAGCAAGGCAAAATTTAATTTCGGAAGGGATAACGAAAAATATTTTTATAACAGGAAACACAGTTATTGATGCATTATTACTGGGGCTTCAAAAAGTGAATTCCGGCAACCATGAAGAGTTTCAAAAATATTTTAACAACATTGATTTTTCCAGAAAAATAATTTTGGTTACCTGCCACAGGCGAGAAAGTTTTGGCGAGCCATTTAAAGAAATTTGTGAATCGCTGGTTCAGATTGCAAAGGAAAATGAAAATGAAGTTGAAATTGTTTACCCTGTTCATCTTAATCCTAACATTCTGGATAATGCCAATAAATATCTCCGGAGAAAAAACATTAAGCTGATTACTCCGCTCGACTACAAAAATATGATATGGCTGCTCAACAAATCATACCTTGTTTTGACCGACTCGGGAGGAGTGCAGGAAGAAGCTCCGAGTTTAGGAAAACCAGTTCTGGTACTGAGAAATACTACGGAGAGAATGGAAGGTATTGAAGCCGGAACGGCATTACTAGTTGGCACAGCGGGAAACAAAATAGTTCATGAAGTCAATCGCCTTTTGGCTGATTCAAATTACTACAGGCAATTTGCAAATATTAAAAACCCTTACGGTGACGGAACAGCTTCTCAGCAAATAATTGATATACTGAAAAAACATTTTTGAATGACTTACAAAACTGCTGAATGCCATGAAGACGTTGGATAAATTGAAAAACCTGATGAGAGTGATATGGCTCGACAGCGTTTTAAGAATATTCACTCAAAATAAAAATTACGATTCCTTTATAGGAAAGATGGTGCCCAACCTGAATCAGTATCCCAAGGGAACAGTTAGATTAATAGAACAGAACGGAATTAAATTCGAGGTGGACTTGCACGATTATTACGGACATTTAATGTACTTCGGATTTAACGACCCTTCTCAATCTGCCCTGCTTGCTTTGTGCAAACCCGGTGATGTAATCATTGACATTGGAACAAACATCGGGTTTTCCTTGTTGAGCATGGCAAAAATTTCAGGCACCGTTGGATTTGTTTTGGGATTTGAACCCGACCCAGTAAACTTCAGACAGCTTGAGAAGAATATTGCATTGAACAACTTCACCAATATTAAAGTCACCCAAACCGGATTGGGCGATGAGCCCGGAAAATTTAAGCTGGAAAATATAGTGGAGTTTAACAGCGGGGGAAAAAGAATTGTCGCAGCAGGTAACGCAGCACTTTCCGATTATGCCGAAGTAGAAATCAATACGCTCGATAATTTTCTTGAGAGTAATGTTCCATTGTCAAAGATTGACCTGATAAAAATTGACGTTGAAGGATTTGAGTTTAACGTGTTGAAAGGAGCCACGAACGCCATCAGGAATTATTCTCCTGTTCTTTTTATTGAACTTGACGATAATAATCTGAGGCAGCAATCTTCGGGTGCCAAAGAATTAATTCACTTTCTGGCTGAGAATGGTTACGCCATCATAAATGCAGAGAGCAAGTCTTCTGTTGATAAGGAAACAGATTTCAGAAATTGTCATTACGACATTATATGCCGAAGAAAATCACATACATAGTTTCCAACCTCGAAAAGGCGCTGGCATTTGAGTGGATAGCGGATTACCTGGACAAGAAAAAATTCATTCTAAATTTCATTCTCCTTAATCCGGGCAATTCCGTTCTCGAAGAATTTCTAAGAGCAAAGCAAATTCCTGTTCACAGAATTTTGTTTCATGGAAAAAAAGATTTACCCGCAGTGATTTTTCGTATCGTGACCATTCTTCTCAGAAACAAACCGGAGGTAGTTCACACGCATTTATTCTATGCCAATGTTGCCGGACTCATGGCAGCATGGATTTGCCGTGTTCCGAATAGAATTTACACGCGGCATCATTCCACCTATCATCACATGTATCACCCCGGTTCTGTCAAGTATGACCGGCTTACAAATTTTCTTGCCACCGGTATCGTAGCAATTTCAAAAACTGTGGAAGAGCTGCTGATAGAAAAAGAGGATGTACGCAGGAAAAAAATCAAGCTCATACATCACGGTTTTATGTTGGATGATTTCAGAAACGTTCCTGCTGATTCCGTAACGCAGCTTCATGAAAAATATAATCCGTCAGCAAAGCATCCGGTGATTGGAGTGATTTCACGTTATACAGAATGGAAGGGAATTCAATTCATCATACCTGCTTTTAAAAAACTCCTTGAAAAATATCCTCAGGCAATGCTTTTGTTAGCCAATGCTGAAGGTGACTACAGCCACCGGATAAAATCATTGCTTCGTGAACTGCCGGAAAATAGTTTTGCAGAAATTCGTTTTGAAAATAACATATTTGCATTGTATAAACTCTTTGATGTTTTTGTTCACACGCCCATTGATAAATATTCTGAAGCATTCGGACAAACGTATGTGGAGGCGCTCGCGTCCGGTGTTCCTTCTGTATTTACACTTTCAGGAATTGCCAATGAATTTATTATTGACAGGCAAAATGCACTTGTGGTGCCGTACAAAAATTCTGAAGCTGTTTATTACGCAATTCAGGAACTGCTGACGGATAGTGAGCTGGCCTCAGAATTATTGGAAAATGGAAAAAAGGGGTTGGAAGAAAAATTCAGTTTGCACAACATGATTTCATCTCTTGAAGAATTGTACACGGCATGAAAGAGGAAATATTTTTTTCGGTAATTATCCCCACCTATAACAGGGCTACGTTTATTGAAAAAACGATTCACTCCGTGCTGAATCAGAGTGAGCAGAATTTTGAATTAATTGTAGTGGATGACGGGAGCACGGATAATACAGAGGAAATTGTAAAGCAAATTCCAAGCAGTAAAATCAAATACTATAGAATTAAAAACTCCGAACGGGGGGCAGCGCGGAATTTTGGCGCGTCTGTTGCCGGGGGAGCATATCTGAATTTTCTTGACTCGGATGATATGGTTTATCGAAACTATCTGGCTAATGCGCTTGAATCAATACAAGTTAATAACTATCCGCCTTTCGTACATGTGGCTTACGAAATTAAAAATGATCATGGACATCTGCTTTCTAAAATGAATTTCATTAAATCGGACACTGAAAAATTTTTGATTTACGGAAATCAATTGAGTTGCATCGGTATCTTTTTAAGAAAAGAAATTTTTGACAGATTCAAATTCAACGAAGACCGCCATCTCTCCGGCTCCGAAGATTGGGAACTCTGGCTGAGAGTGGTTGCGAATCACGGCATCAAAACCGATAACCGCATATCAGCCGCAATGATATTTCATGATGAGCGCAGTGTGCTAAATACAAATGAAAGAAAACTTGTGCTCCGAAAAGAACTCTGTCTTCGGTATGCTTTTATGGATCCGAAAGTGAATGAGGTTTACGGACAATACAAAAGAAAAATAGAAGCGTTCTGTGACAGTTACATTGCCTTGCATCTCGCGCTGGCAGGAGGGAAATTAAAACCGCTGAAACACCTTGCCAAAGGATTGCTGCGCTATCCCGGATTGCTTTTTACAAGACGTTTTTTAGCAGTCATGAAGCAATTGATTATCCGGAAATAAACACTGCTGAAAGAAATGATAAATTTATTACTTAAAAAATAAGCTGATACGCATGGGAATTTCTAAAACGGATTGCAGGTTACTTTTTTATTCAGGAACGGTTGGAGTAGATTTTAAAAATACACTGACGCTCGGCAGACAGAATCTCTATGCTTCAATCAAGGATATTCAATCCTGCATTGAAAAATACAAATCCGGCAAGCTGGCGCTCGCTCAGGTTCAGTTCACGGATGAATTTTGCGAGCCGCTGTTTAAAATATTAGGCGCGGAACATATTGACAGCATTGATTATTCCGCCTATCAGAATGCTACATTGATTCATGATTTGAATTTTCCGGTGCCGGAAAATTATAAGAATCGCTATTCATGCGTTGTTGACGGAGGGACAATTGAACACATTTTTAATTTTCCGGTTGCCGTCAGGAACTGCATGGAAATGCTCGCACCGGACGGACACTACATCGGAATTACTCCTGCCAACAACCAGATGGGACACGGGTTCTACCAGTTCAGCCCTGAACTTTATTTCAGAATTTTTTCCGAAGACAACGGATTCAGGATTAAGAAAATGTTTGTGACTTTGCCTGCAGGTGATGAAGTGTGGTATGAAGTTGCTGATCCCAAGAGTGTGAAAAGCCGCGGAACGATTATCAATTCCTATCCGTTATCTTTGATGTTTATCGCAGAAAAAATTGCCGTCATGCCGGTATTTTCAACTGCGCCCCAGCAAAGCGATTACTCATTTGCATGGAACACGTTTGAATCCCTCGAGAAAAAAAATGTCAGTCAATCCGGAGGATATACAAAATATTTATACAGGAAATTGCTGCCTGTTCGCGTGAGGACAATTTTCAGAAACATCCACGATATTTTCCGAAAGGAGAAAGTGGATACGAAGGAACTTGGCACCATTAATCCTGAGCATTTCAGGAAAACAGAAATCTGAACACGATAAAAAATAACCGGATTAATCATGTGCGGAATAAGCGGATACTACTCACGGGAAAATTATTTTTCAAATGACGATTTGAAAAAAATGACGGAGGTGCTTTCTCACCGCGGTCCGGATGCAGAAGGATATTTCACAGATGATGTGGTCGGGTTAGGTCACAAGCGCCTCAGCATACTCGACCTTTCCGAAGCCGCAAACCAGCCCATGCTTTCACACAACGGAAGATACCTGATGGTTTACAACGGGGAAATTTATAACTACCAGGAAATTTCGAACGAGATAAAAATGAATGCATCCCCAAACGAAAATATCCTGTTCGGAACATCGTCCGATTCGGAGGCGATACTCGAGGCGTTTTCAAAATACGGACCGGCATTTGTGGACAAGCTCAATGGAATGTTTGTCATCGTGATTTACGATAAGCACACCAAAGAACTTTTTATTTTCAGAGACCGCATCGGCATCAAGCCGCTGTATTATTACTGGGACGGAAAAAATTTTGCTTTCGCTTCGGAACTGAAATCGCTTGCGCTTCTTAAACAGATTTCGCATGAGTTGAATAAGGGAGCCATCCGGCAATTTCTCCATCTCGGATATGTGCCGACACCATCTTCTGTTTACAAAGCGATATACAAACTCGATGCGGGATGCTATATGAAAGTGTCGGAAAATAATATGCAGACCTACAGGTATTGGAACATTCCGTCCAAGTTGCAGACCAATGTCATTGAAGACAAGCGAATGGCTATGGTGAAGCTGAGCGACCTGCTCATCAGTTCGGTTCAGTATCAACTGAAGAGCGATGTTCCTTTCGGAATTTTTCTGAGCGGAGGAATTGACTCCAGTTTAGTGACTGCGCATGCAGTGGAATTGTCGAGCGTAAAAGTCAACACGTTTTCCATCGGCTTCGAGGAGAGCCGTTTTGATGAATCTCAGTATGCGAGGAAAGTGGCGAATTATCTCGGCACATCGCATCATGAATTCATTGTGTCCTACAAGGATGCGATTCCGTTGGTAGATAAAATGATAAGCATTTACGATGAGCCCTTTGCTGATTCGTCTGCCATTCCCACAATGCTGGTTTCAAAACTTGCGAAGCAACATGTAACGGTTGTGCTCTCGGGCGAAGGCGGAGATGAACTCTTTTTCGGATACGGATTTTACAAATGGGCAAAGCGGCTCAACAACCCGCTTGTGAAAATGTTTCACAAGCCCATCGGTTATGCACTTGGTAAAATTCCGGACAATCGTTACAAGCGGGGGGCAACTCTCTTTGATTATTCCGATTTTAAAAATATACGAAGCCATATATATTCGCAGGAGCAATATTATTTTTCAGAAGATGAACTTTCCTCTCTTCTGACTGACGATTATAACATTGACGACTCAGGAATCAATCATATTAATTCAACC
>DATDOJ010000069.1:0-3569 GCA_035293345.1 Bacteroidia bacterium | reverse complement strand
CCCTAATGAAAAGCATGTAAATCCGTCCGGCAGCATTCCTTCCGGCTCATGGCTTACCTACACCGTAAACTTTCAGAATACAGGTAACGACACTGCCTATAATGTATTCATCCTGGATACGCTCGATTCAAACTTCGACATGAATACCTTTCTGCCGTTGGCAGCAAGCCATCCGTATCAAACATACATGCAAAGCGGAAACATAGTGAAGTTTGCATTCGACAACATCATGCTGCCCGACAGCAACATCAACGAGCCGCTCAGCCGCGGATGGATTACGTACAGAATAAAATCCCTCAACGGACTGCCTTTCGGAACCCTGCTGAACAACACGGCTTACATTTATTTTGATTTTAATTCTGCCGTTGTAACCAACACCACTTCAACGATGATTGATGATATCGTTTCAACGGATGAAATAAATTCAGCGCTTTCTTCTGTGCAGATTCATCCCAACCCGGCAGGAACTCAGTTGGCAATAAGCAGCAAGCAGTTTGCAATTAACACCATTGAAATTTATGATGTGCTCGGGCAGAAAGTTTTTAACTTTGAACTTCGAACTTTGAACTCCGGACAACAAACTACCTTTGACATTTCCAAACTCAACCCCGGAATTTATTTTGTGAGTGTTGGAACCGATGAAGGAAAAATCATAAGCAAATTAATCAAACAATAAATTCTAAACTTAAACACTATGAAAAAAATTTTACTCGTTGCTATTGCCTGCATCACTTGCTTTGCTGCGCGCGCGCAGTGGACAAACCAGAATGTACCGTTCGGTTACCAGGGATACCTCTATGATATTAAAACCGTAAATGCAAATACGGTGTGGGCAAATCCGTATGAAGCCACCACCAATCTTCTGTCCACACAGGATTTTGCACTCACCATAGACGGCACCAACTGGACGGTGGGAAGCATTACCGGCTCACCCGCTGCCTACCGCATTGCCTGCATGGGACCGGTAGATGCCGATACCTGCTACGTTGCCATGTATAACAGTGGCGGTGCCGGAGGCAATGTTTATAAAACCACCGATGGCGGATTACTATGGCAGCAGGTGGGAGCCAATATGTTTCAGCAGCCCACATCGTTTGTAGATGTAGTTCATTTCTGGAACTGGCAAAACGGTATGGCATTTGGCGACCCTGCCGGTCCGGGAACACTGAAGTATGAAATCTATCTTACGGCAGATGCCGGAGCAACGTGGACACGGGTGCCCGCAGCCAATATTCCCCTGCTCACCAATAACAGTGAATATGGAATCGTAAATCTTTTCAGCACAGCGCAGGACAGGGTGTGGTTTGGAACTACCTATGGCGATGTGTACCGCACCATTGACTATGGAATGAACTGGACAAAAAGCGCAACCGGATTACCCCCACTCTCAACTGCAAACGGGCGTTTCGACATTTCGGACGTAGCGTTTGTTGATTCGCTCAACGGGCTTGTATTGCAGACGCCTGCATCGGCAGCGCCAACGCTTATGAAAACCACCGATGGCGGCTTAACCTGGTCAACGGTAACTCCTACTGGACCTTTCTTCAGCAACGACCTCTGCGGTGTTCCCGGCACCAGTGCCTTTGTCAGTGTCGGCTCTTCTACCGGAGGCGGTTTCGGCAGTTCGGTCACCATAGACAATGGTGCAACCTGGACATTGATTGACACCAGCAATTCGCACACCTCGGTGAGTTTTTCTGATAATGTATCAGGATATACCGGAGAGTTTATTGCTGCCGGAGACCCGGGAGGCGCCTGGAGATATTCTGGGGATGCACTCTCTGCAGTTACCCGTTATGTTATAACGCGGCAAACGCAGGTGTATCCTAATCCGTCAAACGGAATGTTTAATATCATCGGTGAATCGAAAACCGGAGTCATCACTTTCAGTGTTTATGATTTGCAGGGAAAACTGCTGCACAGCGAATCGTCAGCAGAACTAAAAACCTACAATCATCACATGAACCTGTCCCATCTTTCATCGGGAGTTTATATTTTAAAAATCTTGAGCGGACAAAACACATCGCAGCATAAATTAGTTATAGAATAATCCACGCCTGTCCGCTGAAAGACGGACTCCCCGCCAAATGGACGAGTCAGTCCGTTGGCTGACGTAATTTTTTGCGAAGGACTTTTTTATGTGAGCGAATGACTTAAAATATTATTCAATATCATTGCCGTAAATCAAACCGCAATGTTGAAGCCAATAAAAAAAATTACTCTTCTCCTCATTCTTAATTCTGCGTTCTGCATTCTTAATTCTTTCGCCCAGACATACAACGCCCCCGAAAGCGTTGTGTATGACAGCGCCAACAGCAGATATTTTATTTCCAACAACGGAGCCAACCAGATTCTTGCACGCGATGCTTCAGGCACGCTCAGCGTTTTTACTTCCGCCATCACAACCGGACCTAACGGTCTTGAAATTATAGGCAACACACTCTTCGCCTGCGATGGCGCTTCCATGAAAGGATTTGATTTGACCACAGCCGCTGTGGTGATGAACCTGAACGTGGGCGCAACATTCCTCAACGGCATCTGCACCGATGGAACAAATTATCTTTATGCAACCGATTTCACGGCAAAGAAAATTTTCAAAATAGATATTGCTGCGCAAACCTTCACTGTTTTTGTAACCGGTCTCGTCAAAAGCCCGAACGGAATTATTTATGACAGCGCTAACAACAGAATCGTTTGGGTAACGTGGGGAACCAGTGCCCCCGTCATGCAGGCGTTGCTTTCTGATTCATCCGTTTCGCAAGTCACCGCCACAACGCTCGGCAACTGCGATGGAATTGTCCGCGATGGCAACGGCAATTATTATGTGTCGGCATGGAGCACGCAATCGGTTTACAGGTTTGATAATTTATTTGCTGCTGCGCCTGTTGCAGTGGTCACCGGCTTAAGCAATCCCGCTGACATTTATTACAACCTTGCTGATGATACGCTCGCAAGTCCGAACTCAGGCAACAGCACCGTTACGTTTCATTATATGGGAGCTGCTACAGTGGTTGATGAAGCGGAAGCTGGCATGGAACTGAAAGTTTTTCCAAATCCGGTCACGAATGAAATAAGAGTTCAAAGTTCAAAGTTTAAAGTTGAGCGTGTCAAGATTTATGATGTTCTCGGGCAACTTCATAATTCTGCATTCTGCATTCTTAATTTTGAATTAATTGTAAACGTTTCCTCACTCTCTCCCGGCATATACTTTTTAAAACTCAAGGGCGAGGGCGAGGAACGCATAGCAAGGTTTGTGAAGCAGTAATTATTTTCACAGGCAGGCAACGAAACGCTTTCAGCCGTTGTCTTATTTGTATTGCTGATCATGCAGAAAGCCACAACTATCGAAGTTTCTGAAGAGGAACTTATTCGCGGGTGCGTTCGCGGAAGTGCGCAGCATTTTCATTTGGTTTATGAGAAGTATTACGGAAAGATGTTCAATATCTGCAGGCGCTATGCCCGCGACCGTGACGAAGCCCGCGACATGCAGCAGGAAGGATTTATCCGCATCTTCAAAAACATCGGTCAATATAAAGGCGTGGGCTCGTTCGAGGGCTGGATGAGGCGTG
>DATDOJ010000068.1:0-3153 GCA_035293345.1 Bacteroidia bacterium | reverse complement strand
ATAGTAGGTATGTTCTTCGTCAAACGTTCCGGTTGCCCAGTTGTAGAAATCATCGGTGTTCACGAGGCGAATCATTTCTTCGGGAGAATAACCCTGCGCATAAAGCGAACCGACCACAGCGCCAGCCGATGTTCCCGCGATGTAATCAATGGGGATATTATTTTCTTCAAGAAATTTTATGACACCGATGTGAGCCATCCCCCGTGCTCCTCCCCCGCTCAATACCAATCCGACTTTCTGCGCGGAGGCAATGGAGGTGCTCAGCAATAAGAGGAAGAGAAAGTATTTCGCGGTAGAATAAAATCGCATTGGAAAAATATCGTTTAAAGTCGGGGCGGACAAAAGTAAGAATAGCAGATTCACTCAGGTTTAATTATTAAGTGAGTTAATGAGTTGTAGAAAATATTCAGGCGCGTGTTGAAGCCGCGACCCATACCAGGAAAACATTTGCCCGTCAACCGGAATTATTTTTGCCGAGGGACAGATGCTTTGATAATGCGCCATGTGTTTTTCGCGGAAGGGAAATGGCTCAGAAGAAAGAAGAATCAGTTCCGGATTAGCTTCAGCGAGTTCCTGACTTGAAATTTCGGGATACCTTGTTCTGCCGGAAAAAACATTTTGCAGTCCGCAAAGCTCGAGCATGTGATGAATGAAGGTGTCGCTGCCGATGGTCATGGTGGGGTTGTGCCAGATGAGATAAACGCTGCGCTTAGTTCGAAGTTCAAAGTTGAAAGTTGAAAGTTGCGCAAATGTTGCTGTTGTTTTTTGACAAAGAACATTTGCTTCCGAAACTTTGTTTGTCAGTTCTCCAACTGAATGAATCATGCTGATAACATCATCAAGCGTTTTCACATCGCTGACCCAAACGGGAAATTCTTTAGCGAGGGTTTCGATTTCGCTGCGGAGGTTTTCTTCCTTGTTGGCGAGAATCAAATCGGGATTGATGGAGCGGATTTTTGCGATGTCGAGTTTTTTGGTTCCGCCAACGATGGCTTTTGTTTTCCGTGCTTCGGCAGGATGAACACAGAATTTTGTTACGCCCGCAACTTCATTACCTAACCCTAAATCGAAAAGCAGTTCTGTCTGCGAGGGAACAACTGAAACGATTCTTGAAGGATAATCCTTTAGAATTATTTCTCTTCCGGTTTGGTCGGTGGATTTATGCATTAAACTGCTTTTAAAGCAACTTGAAAAGTATATAATTTTATGACACAGTTTGTTTCTGCCATATTACAGAACTTTTCTGCGATACAGCAGAACCTTTCTGCGATATTACATAACCTTCCAGCGATACAGCGGAACCTTTCTGCGATATCACAGAACCTTCCAGCGATAAAGCGGAACCTTTCTGCGATATTACAGAACCTTTCAGCATTACCACGGAACATTTCTACCATATGACAGAACCTTTGAACCATATGACAGAAGCTTTCCACCGTGCGGTTTTTTTTAATAATCATGCGAATTTTCATCCTTTTCCAAGTTAGGCAATTTTCTCATGAACTGAAGCCATATTTTAAGCCAATAATTATTGCGAAAAAATTGAAATTTAATAAAAGGTTCTTTTGGGCTTAATTTTGAGGTTAACAGTTTCAGCCAAAATAGGTCTGCCATTAACCCTGTGAACCCAGCCGTTCGCCAAAAAGAGATAGTAATTTTCAGGGCGTTTGGGTATTTTGGGGTTAATAACATTCCCGGAGCGTTATCCGCACAGTTAGGTTGACCAAGACCAGTTTGCCGGGAGAAACCAAAACAAATGAAAACACAATGTTGCTACACAAAAAACTACACAAAAAAAGACGATTCTGCTATTTGCACCAACACGAGGTGCGCTAATTATCTTTCCGTTACCAACATCATTAAAGAAAACACCGTTAAGCGCTACCTGACGGCTGCGTGGCTGCTGCTCTTTCTTGTTGCATTTACGTCAAATGATTTTTCGAACGTGAATTCGGAAGCGGTGACAAAACAAATGTCGGCAAGCTTGAAACGCATGAGCATTCCGCTTACCAAAGAAGCGCTTAGAAATGAAATTGCAGAAGCGGAAATCGTTTGCCCCGATGAAGCGTTCGCGCAACTGCTGCTTGAGTCGGGCAACCTGAATTCGTTTCTGCTCAAACGCACCAACAACATGATGGGCATGCGCTACCCGTTTCGCAGGCCGACTACGGCTACGGGACTTTATCTTCCGGCAAAAGACACCATCATCTACGGCAACTCTGCCTCACTGAAAAAGTTCGCCTCACAAAACAACTATGCCGTGTATGCCTGCTGGCAGGAAGCCGTGGAGGATTACATGTTATGGCAGACAACATATTTTCACCTTGCCGACCGCTATCTTCAGTTTCTCGGAAAGGTATATGCCGAGGATTCGACCTATGAGCAAAAAATAAAATCGGTGATGGCGCGACAGTAAGCGAAGAAGAACTCCCCGTTATTTTGAAACGGGATAACCTAAGTCCGCAGCTCTTTTATAAAATGCTGCGGACTTTTTCATATCACCGGTTACCTCGTAAATTTTTCCCTGGTAGAAATACGCATCTCCCCTGTTCGGGTTGAGTTGATTTACTTTCTCGTAGTAAGGTAAGGCGGAATTAAAATCGCTTTTGTTGGTGTAACACAGGGCAAGGTTGAAGAATCCTTCTTCGTGCGAGGGAAAAACAGAAGTGAGATGTTTAAGTATCGGAATGGCTTGGTCATACTTCTGCAACTGAATCAATGCGAGCGAAGCGTTGAAATTCATTTCCATGTCGTCCGGTTTATATTTTAATCCTTCCGTGAAAAAATAATATGCCGAATCGTAGTTAAGCGAAGAGAAGTACGCATAACCGACAATGCGATAGACCTCGGAGTAATAGGGATAAATCTCAATAGCTCTTTTGAGATAGGGAATAGCAAGGCGGAAAGTGTCGAGCTTGTGCTGCCAGTTTGTGATGCGCTGCGCCTTTTCTACCAATGTGCTTCCGAAAATTTTATTTGCGGTAACGCTGTTAGGACTTGTTTTGACGTCAACAGCATAGACAGTAAAATTGTCTTTCCAATACCTGCTTCGTGAAATTGTTTTTGAGAGATACAATCCCGCAAGAATAAATATCACTGCAGCGAGCAGCGCGTTGTGTATGATTAATTTTTTTATGCCTGTTATTTTATTGT
>DATDOJ010000067.1:0-9874 GCA_035293345.1 Bacteroidia bacterium | reverse complement strand
TCAATAATATTTGTCCAAACCTGGTTAAGTTCGCCAATGTAGGCAGGGACATCACGCATATCGCTGCAAAAATCTTTCTTTACTGTAATGTTTTTATCGCGCAGTTTGTAGCCGAGTAGCGTAAGCGTATTCTCCAAATCGGTATGCACATTGGTGGGCTGCATTTCATTGGTGCGGTCCATGTGCACATGGCTTTTAATCGCACCGACCAGATTTGAAATTCGGCTTGAAGCGTCTTCCATATCTTTAATGATGCGCTGGCCGCTCAATAAATTTTCGAGCCAGTTCAGAATGTGGATGAACGCATCCTTGCCTGAATGAATGAGGATAGTATCAAAGTCGGCAGTTGTAAAACCGCTGTCGGCAAATGTTTCACTTATATCGTTTGCGTTAAGGATGCCATTCTTTTCCAGCCAACCCGCCAGTTCATCTTCCTTTTCAATCCGCTCACGTGCGCTCAGTTTAATTTTTTGTTCGGACTCTTTTTTCTGAACCGCACTATGAATACTTTTAATATGCTGTACGTTTACATTGTGCTGCAAAAGTTTTTCCGTGAAGTCATAATTCTGCTTCAATCGTTTTGTCAGCTCAGAAGATATTCTGTTAATGGCTGCCGCAGGATTATTCAGCTCATGCGCTATCCCCGCAGCAAGCTGACCAAGCGCATTCACTTTTTCATGCTGTAATTGCTGCGTGGCGAAAAATCTCGCACGCTCCGTCATGTAACCAACCAACCGCTGAATCAAATCGGGGTTGAGTTGCTCTAACTCCGCAAAATATTTTTTATGAAGATTCAAAGACCTGACTTTTCCCGATGCATATGTGTTGCCCGGAGATGTTTTCAATCTTGAATACGGCAGCAAGCCACCGGCCCCTCCTGTTTGTGTGCTGTTTTCGAAAGTAAAATAGTGAACCAGCTTACCGTTCACATCCATATAAAATTCAACCTTGCCTTCATAAATAAACCACATAACATCAATGGGGGTCCCGGTTTTGAAAATCAGGTGCCCGTCTTCATATTCAGTATATTCTGAACGGTCATAAATCCATTGCAGATGCTCGTCAGACAAATCGCTGAGTGCAATAACTTTTCTTAGGTCGTCTATTGTTCCTTTTGACATGGGGATACAAAAATATTTTATTAAACAGAACTGCCGAAGTAAATTTTAGGTAAATAAAGTTTGCTTAATAAGCCAGATTACTTCCTAACCACTTCTCAATTTCTTCCACGCTCATATTTTTTCTTCGCGCATAATCCTCCACCTGATCGCGTTGAATTTTTCCAATACCAAAATAATGCGAATCGGGATGGGCAAAGTATAAACCGCTCACTGCAGCAGTCGGATACATTGCCATGCTTTCAGTTAATGTGATACCTGTATTCTTTTCTACTTCGAGTAAATCAAAAATTATTCTTTTCTCTGTGTGGTCGGGCTGTGCGGGATAGCCGGGAGCAGGACGAATGCCTTGGTATTTTTCTTTTATGATTTCATCACTCGTCAGGTTTTCATCTTTAGCATAACCCCAGAATTCTTTTCTCACTCTTGCGTGAAGGTGTTCTGCAAACGCTTCCGCCAATCTATCGGCAAGAGCTTTGAGCATAATGGCTGAATAATCATCGTGGTCTTTTTCAAACTCTGCTAACTTTTTTTCTATTCCGATTCCGGTGGTGACTGCGAATGCTCCGATGTAATCAGTTTGAGGTTTGAGGTCTGAGGTTTGAGGTTGCACGAAATCAGCCAAAGCAACATTATTTTGACCTGAGGGTTTTTTCGTTTGCTGACGGATGGTGTGAAGTACAACTTCCTCCTTGCCATTTGCAATATGAATATCATCATTTTCCGAATGTGCAGGATAAAATCCAATCACTGCATTTGCCTGAAGCCATTTCCCGTCAATAATTTTCTTCAGCATTTTCTGGGCATCGTCAAAAAGTTTTTTTGCTTCCTCTCCTCTGTCTTTGTCATCAAATATTTTTGGGTAAGAACCTTTCATTTCCCAGCTATGAAAAAACGGAGTCCAGTCAATGTACTTCGCAATTTCTTCAAGCGGATACTTTTTTAATGCTTTGTTTCCAAGGAAAGTCGGCTTGACCGGAGTTGCCGAACCGTTGAGAGAAAATCTGTTTTGCCTTGCTTCATTTAATGACAAATAAATATTCTGAGAAGAGAGTTTTTTATTCTGCTCGCGGATGCGGTGATACTCCTCCTGAACATTCTTCATAAAATCTTTGTGCAGCGCTTTGGAAACTAAATTACCGACAACAGGCACACTGCGCGATGCATCATTCACATGCACAACTGAGTGAGAATAATTTTGAGCAATTTTCACTGCTGTGTGAACTTTAGAAGTTGTCGCTCCACCAATAAGAAGTGGAATGTCAAAACCTTCCCGCTCCATTTCTTTTGCAACATGCACCATCTCATCAAGTGATGGGGTAATGAGTCCGCTTAAGCCGATGATGTCCACATTTTCTTTTTTCGCAGTGGCAAGAATTTTTTCGCATGGAACCATCACACCAAGGTCAATCACTTCATAGTTGTTGCAGGCAAGCACAACACCGACAATATTTTTTCCTATGTCATGCACATCGCCTTTCACTGTTGCCAATAAAATTTTTCCAGCGGATTTTCCTTCTTCGCCTTCAACTTTTTCCGCTTGCAAAAAAGGTTCAAGATATGCGACTGCTTTTTTCATCACTCGCGCTGACTTTACTACCTGGGGCAAAAACATTTTCCCGCTCTGGAATAAATCTCCGACCACATTCATGCCGTCCATCAGCGGTCCTTCAATCACATGCAAAGCTTTCGGAAAGTTTTTACGCGCCTCTTCTACATCCGGTTCAATGAAGTCAGTGATTCCTTTCACGAGAGAATGAGTGAGCCGTTCTCCCACAGTTCCTCTGCGCCACTCTTCGTCCTTTGCTTCTTTCTGTTTCCCTTTTCCTTTTACTTGCTCAGCATAAGAAACCAATCTTTCCGTTGCGTCTTCATTTCTGTCAAGTAAAACATCTTCCACTGCTTCCAAAAGTTCTTTCGTAATCTCATCATAAACCTGGAGCTGTGAAGGATTTACAATGCCCATATCCATTCCCGCTTTTATAGCATGATACAGAAACGCAGAATGAATTGCTTCGCGCATGTTGTCATTGCCGCGGAAAGAAAATGAAACATTGCTCACGCCTCCGCTCACTTTTGCCAGCGGAAGATTTTTCTTTATCCATTTTGTCGCTTCAAAATAATTCACCGCATTTTTGCGATGCTCATCCATTCCTGTGGCGACAGGAAAAATATTCGGGTCAAAAATTATATCCTGTGGAGGGAAGCCAACTTGCTCTGTAAGAATTTTATACGCTCTTGCGCAAACTTCAATTCTTCTTTCAAGAGTATCCGCTTGTCCCTGTTCATCAAACGCCATCACCACTACAGCCGCTCCGTATTTCTTTACGGTATTCGCATGCTCAATAAAAATTTCTTCGCCTTCTTTCATCGAAATGGAATTCACAATTCCTTTTCCCTGCAAACATTTCAGTCCCGCTTCAATGGCATGAAACTTTGACGAATCAACCATTACGGGAACTTTCGCAATATCCGGTTCACTCGTAACGAGGTTGATAAATTTTGTCATCGCTTCAACCGCATCCAACATTCCTTCGTCCATGCAGATGTCAATTACCTGCGCACCGCCTTCCACCTGCTCACGCGCAACGGAAAGCGCTTCGTCATATTTTCCGTCAAGAATAAGTTTTGCAAACTTTCGTGAACCGGTAACGTTTGTGCGCTCGCCTATATTCATGAAATTAGAATCGGGACGAAGTGTAACAGCTTCCAATCCGCTCAGGCGCAAGTAAGGTTCAATGTTTGGAATTTTTCTTGGCGGAGTTTTCTTAGCATGTTCAGCAATATGTTTTATATGTTCCGGAGTTGTGCCGCAGCAGCCACCAACAATATTGATGAATCCGCTTTGCAGGAAATCATCAATCTGGTGACACATGGTTTCAGGCGTTTCATCATACTCCCCGAATTGATTTGGTAACCCTGCATTCGGATAACACGAAATAAAAAATGGCGCCTTCGCTGAAAGTTCCTCCAGGTATGGTCTCATCTCCTTTGCGCCAAGTGCACAGTTCAAACCAACGCTCAGCAGGTCAACATGCGAAACAGAATTCAGAAATGCTTCAACCGTCTGCCCGCTCAGTGTTCTTCCGCTTGCATCTGTAATCGTTCCCGAAACCATCACGGGCAATTCAATTCCCCGCTCTTCAAAAATATTCTGAATCGCAAACAGCGCTGCCTTTGCGTTGAGCGTATCAAAAATCGTTTCAACCAAAAGCAAATCAACTCCTCCGTCAATCAAGCCATTCACCTGCTCGCTGTATGCTTCAACCACTTCATCAAATGTCACGGCACGGTAGCCAGGATTGTTTACATCAGGAGAAAGGGAAAGGGTTTTGTTGGTGGGACCGAGAGCACCGGCAATAAATTTCGAATTTCGAATGTTGAATGTTGAATGTTGAAGTAAAAATTCCTCCCTCGCTTTAACTGCAATCTTCGCTGCTTCAACATTTATTTCATACGCCAGCTCCGGCATGTGATAATCGGCAAGAGAAATCTTTTGTGCGTTGAATGTGTTGGTCTCAATGATGTCGGCACCGGCACTGAGATATTCAAGATGAATGTTCCGGATAATGTCCGGCTGCGTAAGACAAAGCAAATCATTGTTCCCCTTTAAGTCCTGAGGAAAATCTTTAAAGCGCGAGCCGCGATAATCTGCCTCACTTAGTTGGTGACGCTGAATCATCGTCCCCATCGCCCCGTCAATGATTAGGATTCGCTGGTTCAATTCTTCTATTATCTTTTTTGCTTTATCTGACATTTTACTTCTGACAAACAAGTTATACGTTATTGGTTATAAGTTATACGCAAAAAAAATCTCCCCTGCGTTTGCCAGAGGAGATTTTACATTTTGATTTTAGTGTTTCAAATTTTTCTCTGACTTATCTCTATCCGTCAGCTGACGGAACACGAATTGGCACCATGTTTAGTTTTCACTGAACGGTTGCCAAGGTTTCACAGGGCGCAGTCCCTCCACCTTTCTGGATAAGTAATGTTAAAGAACGAAGTGCAAATATACATGTGTTGTATGATAAAGCAAATGGGGTTCTTATTTTCAGGGAGATGAAGAGCAAAATAAAAAGCCCCTTTGCGCGGTCTGTTGGCAGTAATATGTGAACGGTAGAAAATCAAGCGCCAGCGGGGCGGCACATTTTATTTTTTCTTGCTCCTCATTAACGGAGCCACGATAGGAAGCATCTCGCTGCAACTATAACAGTTTCTTCTCCGGGCTGAATAGTTTTTTTCTCCAAACAAAACATTTTTCTTTACAGACACAATACTTTTTTCTAAAATCTTAACAGTTTTTTTATGAACTTAATAGTTTTCTATGTAAACACAACAGTTTTTTCTAAAACAGAACACTTTTTCATGTAAAAACTTAACTTTTTTCTTCAAACACTTAACTGTTTTTAAAAATATTTCACTTTTTGTCATCGAAAGAATATTTTTTGTTGAGAAAGTATCTCGTTTTATGAAAAAAGTATATCGTTTATAATAAATCAAGCTCGGTTTGCTACAGTTGAAGCATCGTTTGATATAAATGATGCATTGTTTGTTTCAACTAATGCATCGTTTGTCATAAATAGAGCTTGGTTTGCTCCAGTTGAAGCATTGTTTGATAGAGATGATATATTATTTGCCATAATTAATGTATTGTTTGTTTCAATTAATGCATCATTTGTCATAAATCGAGCTCTGGTTGCTTCAGTTGAAGCATTGTTTGATATAATTTGAATTTCTATTACTGACTTCCAACTGCGCAGACGGAAAACAGGTTTTCAATCTTATCAGGTTATGAAAGAAGTTTTGAACGACAACGAACGAAGAAAAATTCAAACATTAAGCAAAAGCGCGCTGCAGCTTCGTTACACATTCTTCGGAGTGACAGCCGTTGAGTTCGCTGAAACAATCATCACACTGGATAAAGAGTTCGTGACATTCAAGATTGGCGCAGTTGCGGTGAGTGTCTGACTTTTTTCCGCAGCGGTGACAGTAACTGATAATATCATCCGTGATGCGTTCGCCAAGACGGTCGTCAAACACAAAGTTTTTACCGATGAATTTTGTTTCAAGATTTTGCGCGCGAACGCTGTGTGCGTATTGAATGATACCGCCATCAAGCTGATTGACATCGCTGAAACCAACATACTTCAGATATGCGCTTGCTTTCTCGCAACGTATTCCTCCTGTGCAGTAAAGTAAAATCTTTTTGTCCTGTTTTCCTTGAAGTAAGTCAACCACCATTGGCAACTCTTCTTTGAACGTATCCGCAGAAGGGAGAATTGCTCCTTTGAAATGCCCCACTTCGCTCTCGTAATTGTTGCGCATGTCCACAACGATAGTGTCGGGATATTCCATGGCTGAATTAAATTCCTTAGCTGACAAATGTTTTCCTGTTTTAGTTACATCAAAAGTTTTGTCATCCAATCCATCAGCGAGAATTTTATTTCTGGTTTTTATTTTCAGTTTAATGAAAGAGAAGCGGCTGTTTTCCACAGCAATCTTTAATGGCACACCTGAAAGTTTTTCGTGCAAGCTGAGAAACTTTTTGAACGCTTCAAAGTTGTGTTCAGGCACATTCAGTTGTGCATTAATCCCTTCTTCGGCAACATAAATCCTTCCGAGAATTCCGAGCGAAGAAAATTCTTTATATAACTCATCCCTGAACTCAGCGGGGTTTTCAATCTTAACATAACGGTAAAAAGAAAGTGTGATGCGCTGAAACGTTTCTTGTTGTAAACGTTTGGTTAACGTGACTGTATCATAAATATTACGAAGCTGACTCATCACTAAAATATTTCAGAATGTTTTCAGGAAATTATGAAGGAAGAGTTTTCCTATTCTTATACCAGGCAATAGCACCGGCAGCGCCAATTAAATAAGGAATGGAAAGGAGATAGAGAATGCCGTTGTTTAAGCTCCGTCCCTTGTCGGTCGTTTTATTTTCTTTATCGGTTTGTGCGATGCGCCTGCACATAGCGCACTGAGCGCTGCTGTCTGTCTGAAAAAACAGCAACAGTGACGCAGTTAAAATTAAACCGATTAAATACTTTTTCATTCTTATAATTTGAGGCAAAGATACAAAGCAGGAAATAGTTATACGTTATAAGTAATAAGCCATCAAAATCACACGCAGCCGTATAGCGTTTAACTAATAACGTATAACCTGTTCGTGTTTACAAAATATTTTATTCTCAGTAAGTAAATATGCAATCTAAATTAGAAGCGATAATAAGGCGAAATCATCAGGTAAACAATCACACCGGAAATAGTAACATAAAGCCAGATGGGAAAAGTCCACCGGACAACTTTTTTGTGTTTTGCCACCTGCATATTCAGTCCGCGGTAAAATGAAATAAGAACGAGCGGCAGAACAAGAGCTGCAAGAATAATATGAGAAGTGAGGATAATAAGATAAACGGGGCGTAGCGGATTGTCAGCGGGAAATTTTGTTTCGTCAGCGAAATAATGATATGTCACATAGGATAGGAGGAACAATGATGAAAGAAAAAAAGTTATGATGTTTATTCGTTTGTGGATGGAAATTTTCTTTTGCCTTATAAAGTAATACGATACCATCAACAGAACCGTACAAGTTGCATTAATGATGGCATTCAGTTTCGGAAGAAAAAAAATAAATGACGGAGGAACTTCAGGGCGTGGAAGAATTTTTCTGTTCAGTACAACTACCAGAACAAATACAAGCAGCGAGACAGAAAAAATAATTCTGAAAATGTTTTTCTCGGAAGATGAAATCATTTTTCCTCCTTATACTCGTAAAGCAGCACTTTGATTTCGTCCTTCAGCCGGTTGATTTCTTCCGGCTCCAAACTGTCATATATGCCGCGGATTCTTTTTTCTTTATCAATCAAAAGTAAATCCTGGCTATGGAGGTAGCCGCCTTCGGCACGAGCATCTTCGGCAGCCGGAACCAAATATCCTTTAATGGCAAGGTCATAAATGGAGTCGCGATTGCCGGTAACAAAAAACCACTTGCTAAGGTCTGCTCCGTGGTTTTTGGCAAATGCTATCAGTGCCGGCAAGCTGTCATGCTCAGGGTCAACGGTGTGAGAAATAAATAGCACATCAGTGTCATTAATAAATTCGTCCTGAACACGCTTCAATTCATCGGTCATCTTAGGGCAAATACCGGGGCAGGAGGCAAAGAAAAAATTGGCCACATAAATTTTCCCGTCAAGATTTTTTTGGGTAATCGTTTCTCCATTTTGATTGACAAGATGAAAATCGGGAACAGTGAAATAAGTTGTGTCACCACTTACGCCTATTTCCTTCGGTCCGAAAATTTCAAGGTGTTTGTAATTGTTTTTCCCTTGCTTAAAAATGATGAGAAAAAAAACCGGCATCAAAATGATGCCGAGTACAATTGCAATTTTTCCCAGTGACTTAGTTCTCATAGCAGAGAATTCACTGCTCTATTTGAAGATGTCAAGATGCACTCCTTCGTAGAGCGAGATGAAAATCAGATATAGGATAAGGAAAAACGGAAGCAGCAGCGAATATATCATCGGGATTTTTTCAAACTTAAGGTGCATGAAAAATCCAACAATGTAATAAGCTTTCACCAGTGTGAGAAATACATAAGTGTAAATCAAAACCGTATGCGGAATTGCGCTGACAAAGGCAATGCTCACTTCAAAAATTGTGATACCAAGGAGTATCCAGAATACTTTCCAGATAACTTTTGTGTTCAATCCGCTGTGTGCTTTCTCAATCGAATCGTGCGAGATGTGTTCGTGGTGGATGTCTTGTCCGATGATATCTTCTGACATATCTAAATAGTTTAGAGTTTAGTGTTGGAAGGTTAGAGTTAAACGAGATAGAAGAATGTGAATACAAATACCCACACCAAATCAACGAAGTGCCAGTAAAGTCCTACCTTTTCGACCAGTTCGTAGTCCTTTTTCTTGTCGAGCGCTCCGCGCGATACAAGAAGAAACACAATGAAGTTAATGACCACTCCTGAAAAAACGTGGAAGCCGTGGAAGCCCGTGATGAAGAAGAAGAAGTCAGCAAACAAAGGAGTGTCGCCATATTCATTGTGCGTAAGATTTGCTCCGGTGATATGCTGCGTGGCAGTGGAAATTAATTTCTCGGCTTCGGCACCATGAAGTTTTGTTCCGTCATGAAAAAAAATCATTCCAGGTTCCAGGTCATCGGTTCTCGCGTGCCTGCCATCTGCCAATATGTATGCGCCCTTTTCGGAACCATGAATAAAGTGATACCACTCCCATGCTTGCGAGCCAACGAACATTAAGCCGCCAATGATTGTAAGACCAAGCCAGATCTTAACGCTTTTACGTTTCATCTGGTGTCCGGCATCAACGGCAAGCACCATCGTTACGGAACTCATGATGAGAATAAATGTCATCAGCCCGACATACGCCAGCGGAACGTGACCATGTATGAAAGGAAAGTGCGTGAACACATCACCGGGCTTGGGCCAAATGTCCGCAAACCGGTGTCGAAGTGTTCCATATGCAATCAGTAAACTTGAAAAAGTGAACGCATCGGAAACAAGGAAAATCCACATGTAAAGTTTTCCCCAGCGCACGTTGAACGGAGAGTGACCTCCATCCCATACTCCGGATGACGTTGTAGCGGTTGCTGCCTGTGACATGAAAAAGTTTAGGGTTTAGAGTTTAGGGTTTAAAGTTTAGCCGATAAAAATCAGGAACAAATATAAATAAATCCATAAGCCGTCAAGAAAATGCCAGTAGGTTGCGCACACGGAGATTCCT